>CAJJBG010000014.1 GCA_905182345.1 Pelagibacteraceae bacterium AG-422-B15 | reverse complement strand
TCTTTCCAAAAATTCTCAGCAGAAAATTTTCTTCTAAGCACAAGTGTGCCACCTGTTAAAAATGTAGCTCCAACACCCACAACGCCACCTGTCGAATGATACAGTGGTAAAACCATATAAGTTTTATCACTTGTATTCATTTTTAATGACATTGATTGTAATGATGCTCCAGCTACAAACCTTGCATGATTAAATTTAGAGGCCTTAGGGAGGCCTGTTGTTCCACTGGTGTATATGTAAAATAAAGAATCAGTATTGATTAAATCTTTTCTATGTTTCTTATCAGGTCTTGAATAATTATCAGATTTAATATTTTCAAAGCCTTGAACTTCTTCTCCATAAATAAATGCATCAATTTTTTGATCAAGAATATCTTCTGCAGAGGAGAAATTATCTAGACATTCCTCGCCAATAATAATAGATGCACTCTTTGATGCACCAATACAATGAGATAATGACTTGCCTTTAATATTTGAATTTAAGCATGCTGTTATAATACCTATTTTTGCTAATCCAATCCAAGCAAATAAGAATTCGGGCTTATTCTCCATTAAAAGAGAAATAACATCTCCATATTTATAGCCTTTATCTATTGCCCAATTTGCTACTTTGTTAGCTTCTTGATCAAGTTGCTGATAAGTATATTTTTTATCCTCATACTCTAGCGCAATTAAATTAGGATTCTTATCAACCTGCTCCTCTATTAAATCTGCGACAGTAAGAGTAAGATTTTTATCTAACTTATTAGTCTTGTTAAGCAGGGGTAACAAAAAACTTAGATATGTCCACTCTGTTCTAATATTTTTTAATACATTCATATGATTTTTTTATTTTCTAAAATATCTATAAGATTTGTATAGAATTTTTTATTATCTTCAAATGTTTTTCTGTATCCAAATATTGATTTAACTGGCCTTATCCCAAAAATACTATTTGTTAAAAAAATATGCTCACTTTTCAGTAGGTTATTTAATGCTGTGGTTTGCGTTGTTGCAATCTTTTTTTTGAGAAATTGTTCTCTCATGACACCATTTAGAACTCCATCCTTTAAAGGAGGAGTATATATCTTATTTTTTTGAACATAAAATATATTTGAAGTAGTTGTGCAACTAACTTTTTCATTAATATTTAAAAATATTGCATCTTCACAGCCATTTTTAGCAGCTCTATTTTTTTCAATTACATTGTCTAAATAATTAAGTGTCTTATTTTGAGAAATAGGAGATGTACTATTCCTTCTAATGCTAGCTAATCCTAATTTAATTGGTTTCATGAATAATGATTTAGGAATTAAATTTAATTTTATATAAATTCCAACTTTGTGAGACTTTTCAAAATCTAAGCCTCTTTTCGAAATTCCTCTTGTTATATTGGTTCTGATAGCAATTTTTTTATTTTGAAAATTATTTTTAATTATCAAATTGTTAATAATTTTTTTTAATTGTTCATTAGTTAAATTGAAGTTAAAAGAAAGTAGCTTAGCTGTAGACTTTAGTCTTTTGTAATGATCATTATAATAAATTAATTTTTCTTGATAAAGCATCGTATCAAAAATACCATCACCTAATAATAACCCTCTATCTGATATATCGAAAGTTAGTTTTTTTTGTGGGATATATTTTCCATTTGCATAAATAATCATAGGTATCAATTTAGTTTAATCTGACTTTGGTCATAGTCATTATTTAATAAATTACTAATCTTATCAATAGACTCTTGATACTCTAATTCAGAATCAGAATCACTTACGATTCCCCCACCACAATTAACAACTATTTTATCTTTGGTTAATAAAATGGTTCGAATGGGAATATTCATATCTAATGATCCACACAATGAAATATATCCAAGAGCACCACAATAGGGACCCCTTGCAGTTTCTTCCAATTCACTAATTATTTCCATTGCTCTTATTTTGGGGGCACCGGTCACTGATGCACCTGGTAAGCAAGCTTTTAGCAAGTCTACAGCTTTTTTACTAGGTTGAATTCTACTCGATATATATGAAACTAGATGATGAACATTTTCGTAAGTTTCAAGTGATGCTAATTTTTTGACCTCAACACTTCCTGTAATAGAGACTCTAGAGATATCATTGCGCAATACATCAACTATCATCAAATTTTCGGCTAAGTTTTTTTTACTTTTAACTAAGTCAGCAATTAATGCCTTATCTTGCTTATCAGTTAACCCACGCGGAGTAGTTCCTTTTATTGGAGCAGCTGTAATTATGTTATCATCCAAGCTTAAAAGTCTTTCAGGAGAAAATGAGCATACTGCATCATCTTTATTATTAGATATAAAGGCGGAAAATGGTGTTTGAGTTTTTTTTCTATAATTTAAATATATGTCAAAATGATTATTCAAATTATTGTTGGTAGCAACAAAGCAGTGAGTAAAATTTGCCTGAAATATATCTCCTGCCTTAATATATTCTAAAATTTTATTAATTGATTGTTTATAGGAATCTTTATCTTGATTAGGCTTCCATTCAAAATTGAAATTATGTTGATCTTTAATTTCAACTGCATCAGTTTTATATAGATCTAATAAATATTCTGACTTTACAATATTTAACATATTGTCTGTATTCTCTTGATAATCATCTAAATTTACCGAGAATACATATGTCTTACGTTTTTTGTGATCAAAGGCAAAGACAACATCATATAAACCAAACCAGATATCATCAAAATCATAATTACTATTTTTTACATTTTTAATTTTTTCAATTTCTAGGCATGCCTCATATGAAATAAATCCAGCTAAGCCACATTGGAAGCTTGGTAAATTTGGAATCTTTTGTGTCTGTAAAGTATCCAGTAAATCTTCAATAATTTCAAAAAAAGACCTATTGGTAGTTTTATTATCAATAAAAATATTACTTTCCTTTTTATGAATCTTTAATACTGGTAGTGCTGCAATATAACTATACTGATTTAAAGCTTCATCTTTACCCCCGCTATCTAAATAGGTTAACCCATCTAAACCCTTTAATTTTTGAAAAAAACTAATGGGCTCTTGATAGTCTAATTCTAATACATTTATAATTCTCATTTTTTGAACTTTAGATTTGGTGGGGATACTCGGAGTCGAACCGAGACGACCGAAGCCACCAGATTTTGAATCTGGCGCGTCTACCAATTCCGCCATACCCCCCAAATTTAATTATAATTAAAGGTAAACTAAGACTAATTCTATCTAGTTTCAAATAATTAAGCTTATAAATAAAGAATAATTTGTAAATTGACAGGACATAGTTTTATTTATTTGATGTATATTGTATTAATTCTATAAAATTAATCATTAATATGAGAAAAATATTCAACTTCTTTAAAGCCATAATTGATAATCAAATTAAAGCTTTTTCTAATACTCGATTTGCAATGCCATTTGTTTTTATAATAGGTTACATTGAGGCTATATTTTTTCCAATACCACAAGAGATATTTATGGTGCCAATGATGGTGTCGGATAGAACCAAAGTTTTTAAAATTGTATTTTTTTCTTTCTTTGGCTCAATTGTAGGTGGACTAACCGCATACTATATTGGTTTATTCTTTTTTGAATCTATTGTGGGAAATATTCTTAATTTTTATAATTATTCAACTCAATTTGATTTCTTTAAAGATAAAGTAAATGACTATGGTTTTATGTATGTCTTTATTGGAGGATTTACTCCATTGCCATTTAAAATTATCACACTATCCAGTGGTACATTAGGTATTACTGTGTGGAATTTTTTATTAGCTGCAATTTTATCTCGAGGTATAAGATTTTATTTAATAGGATTCTTAGTTTGGAAATATGGAGAACAAATAATTAATACTATTGATAAAAAATTAAATTTAATTTCTATTTTTATATTTTTATCTATTTTATTATTATACATAACTTATCAATTTATTATTTAATGAAAATAATCCTTATTAAAAATTATATTATTATCAACCTTGCTATAGCTTTGATAGCATTAGTAGCTGTTTATATCCTTCAGTACTTATTTGGACTGGCTCCTTGTGAAATGTGCATCAAAGAACGTTATCCTTATTATTTAATTGGAATAATAGCATTTGTTAGTGTTTGTGTAAATTTTCAGAAATCTCTTTTGCTAACAATTACTAAAATTACTTACATAAGCTTATCTCTTATTGGGTTTTTATATGCAACTTATCATGTTGGTATAGAGAGAAAGCTATGGGTTGGTAAAAGTGGGTGTTCAGGAAATAGTATGGATTTAAATATTGAAGCTTTGTCAACACAGCTTCTTAATGCGCCTATTGTTCGTTGTGATGAGCCAACTGTACTATTAAGTCTAATATCTATTGCCGAACTAAATGCTTTAGTCATGTTAGGGCTTTTGATTTTAAATATAACTGCACTATATAAAAGAATATGAATGAAAAAAATAAATTAATAGATAAAATTATTAGGGTTAACCAGGCGGGTGAGATTGGTGCTCAAAGAATCTATGATGCTCAAAGAAAAGTCCTTAAGTTTTTAGGCAAACATGATGATGTCATAAAAATTTCTCAAATGGCAGAAGACGAGCAAGAGCATTTAGATTTCTTCAATGCAGAGATAAAGAGGCATAATGTTCGACCGACGCTATTGGGCCCTGTTTGGGAGTTTGGCGCTACAGCAATCGGCATATCTACTGCAATTATGGGGCCTAAGGCAGCTTATGCCTGTACTGAAGCCGTAGAAGAAGTAATAGTTGAGCATTACCAAAAACAAATAGACATGCTTGAGGGCGTTGAGCCTGAGCTTCAGGCTAAAATTAAAAAGTTTCAAAAAGATGAAGAGGGGCATAAACAAGCGGCAATTAATATGGGTTCTCATCAGGCAATTGGCTATAGTGTCTTAAGAAAATTTATAAGAAAAACTACTCAAACGGCAGTCTATCTTGCTGAAAAAATATAATAAGTTTTAGTTTTTTAATTTAGACCCTAAAAACTCAACACCTATACCCAATCCATCTTCTGCTATTGAATGCTGTGTTTGCTTAGAAATATGTACCTTAATATCTACGCCATGTTCGCTTAAAATTTTTTCTGCAGTTAATGTTTCTTGATAATGAACTACTGGGTCTTGGTCGCCATGTATTAAATATATTGGTGGTTTTGAAACTAAATCATTTTTAAGCAATTCAGAGCCTAAAAGTCTTCCTGAATATCCTAAAACTGCTGCCATTGGTTTTGCTCTTCTAAGGCTAACGTGCAATGCCATCATTGTTCCCTGACTAAAACCTATTAATGCCAAGCTTTCTTCTTTAAGTTTAAGTTCTGATAATTTGGCATCTATAAATTTATTTAAATGGTCGCCAGCAATTAAAATGTTAGTCCACAACTTAGCAGGGTCTGTTGAAGAAAAATCAAACCATTGATATCCAGCTGGGTTCATTGGGCATGGGTCGGGAGCATGTGGTGAGAGAAATAATGCATCTGGAAGAATATTTTGAAAATAACTTGCTAAACCAATTAAATCATTTCCATCTGCACCATAACCATGAACAAAAATAACCAGTTGTTTTGGTGTCTTGCCACTAGCTGGCTCTAAAATAGGTCCATTTAACATTATTACTAACTTTGATTAATATTATTTTCTACAATGCTAACTATGTCAGCCATAATGTCTTTAAGTTGGTAGTCTTTTGGAGTGTAAACTGCGCTTACTCCTTGAGCTTTTAAGGTCACCTCATCATCTATTGGTATTATTCCTCCAACTATAACAGGAATATTATCAATTTTATTTTTTTTTAGCTCAGACATAATCTCTCCAACCAGTTGAATATGCGAACCAGATAAAATAGACAAGCCTATAATATGAACATCTTCTTCTATGGAAGATTTTACAATTTGCGCTGGCGTAAGTCTAATGCCTTCGTATAAAACATCCATTCCACAATCACTTGCACTAACAGCTATTTGTTCAGCACCACTTGAATGCCCATCTAGGCCAGGCTTACCTATAAGAAACTTAATTCGACGCCCTGTTTTTTCAGATATTGCATCTACGCGTTTTTTAATTTCTAAATAATCATTATTAGTCGTTGTTTTAACATTCTGTGTAATACCTGTGGGCGCCCTAAACTCACCAAATACGTCTCGCATTACGTTTGTCCATTCACCAGTTGTTACTCCAGCTTTTGCTGCCTCAATAGACGCAGGCATAATATTAATATCTGATTTTGCAGCTAATATTAGATTTTTTAAAGCCTTATCTACTAACTCTTGATCTCTGTTTTTACGCCATTCATTTAATGCTTTAATTTGTTCCATTTCAACTTTTGAATCTATTGTTTCAATGCCGCTATCATTTGCTGTGAGAGGTGATTTTTCTGTTTCTTTAAATTTATTTACTCCTACAACGATTTGTTCACCATCATTAATTCTTTGAATTCTTTCTTTGTTTGAATCCACCAATTGTTGTTTTAAATAGCTATTTTCAATTCCTACAACTGCACCGCCCATTGACTGAATATGATTAAACTCTTTTCTCGCGTCTATTTTCATTTGCTCAACTTTTTCTTCAACAACTTTTGAGCCATTAAATAAATCTTCAAATTCTAAAAGATCTGTTTCATACGCAAGAATTTGCTGAAGTCGTAATGACCACTGTTGATCCCACGGCCTTGGTAATCCTAACGCTTCATTCCAAGCAGGCAACTGAACAGCTCTAGCTCTGGCATCTTTTGACAAAACAACTGCCATCATTTCTATTAATATTCGATAAACATTATTTTCAGGTTGTTGTTCTGTTAGTCCTAAGCTGTTAACTTGTACTCCATATCTAAATCTTCTATTTTTAGGATCTTTTACTCCATATCTTTCTTTTGTTATCTCATCCCATAAGTCTACAAAAGCTCTCATTTTGCACATTTCTGTAACAAATTTAATTCCAGAGTTAACAAAGAAGCTTATACGTCCAACTACATTTTCAAATTCATCATCTGAGAGTACGTTAGCTTCTTTAACACGATCTAAATATGCTACTGCTGTTGACAGTGCAAAAGCAAGCTCTTGAACTGGCTTTGCCCCTACTTCTTGAAGATGGTAAGAACAAATATTTACAGGATTCCATTTTGGTAATTCTTTATAAGTAAATGTAATCATATCAGATATAAGTCGAAGACTCGGTGCTGGAGGAAAAATATGAGTTCCTCTAGATAGGTACTCTTTTATAATATCATTTTGCGTAGTCCCTTGTAATTTATTTCGATCGATCTTTTGTTCGTCCGCCAGTGCAATATAAAGACTTAAGAGCCAGCCAGCTGTTGCATTAATAGTCATTGAAGTATTCATTTGATCAAGTGGAATTTGATTTAATAAAGTTCGCATATCACCTATATGGCTAATTGGAACACCCACCTTACCCACTTCACCACTCGCAAGCACATGGTCACTATCGTAACCAGTTTGAGTTGGAAGATCGAATGCTATAGATAGTCCAGTTTGGCCCTTAGAAAGATTATTCAAGTATAATTCATTTGATTTTTTAGCAGTAGAGTGTCCTGCATAAGTGCGTATTAACCATGGTTTATCTGTCATTTTAGTCCTTAAACTTGTCTTTCAGTTCTTTTGATTTATCTATAATAATAATAATAATAACAAACTGGCTATAAGCCGAGAAAAAAGAAGTGTATATAATTTTATTCTTAAACTGCCTATTAACCTAGAAAAAAGATTAAATTAGGCTATATTTCGGTTGAATTTTGAATATTTGGAGAAAATAATATGACCACAGAAGAAAAAAAGATTTACGCTATAGGTGAAGTACCCCCACTTGGATTTGTTCCAGAAAAAATGTTCGCCTGGGTTATCAGAAAAGATAGGCATGGAAATCCTATGCAATCTTTTATTGAAGAAGAATTTGATGTTCCTCAAATAGGTCCCAATGAAGTGCTGGTTTTTGTTATGGCTGCTGGAGTTAACTACAATGGCGTATGGGCAGGTTTAGGTAAGCCAATTTCTGTTCTTGATGTAACAAAAAAAGATTATCACATTGCTGGATCGGATGCTTCCGGAATTGTATGGAAAGTTGGAGTAGATGTTAAAAAATGGAAAGTTGGAGATGAAATTGTTGTTCATGCAATGCAATGGGATCATGAGGATGTAGAAGTTAATGGTGGAGAACCAATGTTGTCTGAGACTAATAAAGTTTTTGGATATGAAACAGCTGATGGTACTTTTGCTCAGTTCACTTCTGTGCAGGCTCATCAATTAATGAAAAAGCCACCACAACTATCTTGGGAAGAAAGTGGTTGTTATAATTTAACGCTAGTTACAGCTTACAGAATGTTATTTGGACATGCCCCTCACGAATTAAAGCCAGGTCAATATGTTTTAATCTGGGGTGCTTCTGGTGGACTTGGAAGTTTTGCAGTTCAGCTGGCTAAAACAGTTGGGGCTAAACCAATTGGTATTATCTCGGATAATTCAAAAGCTGACTATGTTAAAAGCTTAGGAGCAGTAGGAGTTCTAAATAGAAAAGATTTTAATTGCTGGGGAGAGCATCCTGATATTGATGATGCCGAAGCATATGGTGGCTATATGAAAGAAGTAAGAAAATTTGGAAAAGCACTCTGGGAATTTACTGGAAAAGGTAAAAATGTAGATATGGTATTTGAACACCCAGGTGAAACTACAGTTCCCGTCTCTATGTTTATTGTAAAAAGAGGTGGAATGGTTGTAATCTGTGCAGGAACTACAGGTTATAATCTTACTCTTGATGCACGATATTTGTGGATGCATAGTAAGCGACTTCAAGGATCTCACTTTGGTAACTCTAAACAAGCTAGTGCTGCCAATGAACTGGTTTATGATGGTGTTATTGATCCATGTATGTCTGAGGTATTTGAATGGAATAAAATTCCAGATGCACATGAAAAAATGCTTAATAATGAACATAAGGCTGGAAATATGGCTGTATTAGTAGGAGCATCTTCTAAGGGTCTAAAAACTATTAAGGAGTAGACATAATACTTTATGGATAATTTATTAATTAAGTGTAGAGATTCTTTAGAGTCTATAGGTAAGTATACAGATGCTGCAAAGGCACAAGTAAAGAAGCTTGTGATGGAAGACGGCAAGGTGTCAAAACAACTCATGGCCAGAGAGCAACATGCTGCCCATGGCCTGGCTTGGATAGCGACTTACAAGGCTACACTTACTGAATTATTTAATTGGGCTGAGAAGCTTGAGAGTGAAAATAAGTTTTTAGAGACTGAACAACTTATTCTTCAATTTGCTTTTTCAGAATATTTATCTCAATTATGGCATGGAATTCCAATGTCTCAACTTGAATATGCACGGCCACAAGACTTAGGGTTAAAAAATGGTTTGTTAACTGAACTATCAACCAGTTCTGTTAAAGACTTAATGTTAAATGGAAATGAAGCATCTGACAGGCTTAAGCTTGCAGATATTTTAAAAGACAGTTTTTCAAGTAAGAATTTTGGTAATCTTGGGCTAGACGAAACTTCTTCAATGATAATTCAAGAGTTTAAAAAATTTGTAGAAGACGATGTTGTTCCCTATGCCCATGAATGGCACTTAAAAGATGAATTAATTCCAATGGAAGTTATTAATAAGATGTCCGAGTTAGGTATTTTTGGCCTAACTATACCTGAAGAATACGGTGGACTTGGAATGAGTAAATTATCTATGTGTGTGGTTACTGAAGAATTAGCTCGTGGTTACATTGGAATAGGATCTTTAGGAACTAGAACTGACATTTCATCTGAATTACTTTTAATTGGTGGCACAGAAGAACAAAAAAAATATTGGTTGCCAAAAATTGCATCTGGAGAAATACTTCCAACAGCAGTTTTTACAGAGCCCAACATTGGTTCTGACTTAGCTTCTTTAAAAACTCGTGCAGTAAAATCTGGAGATGACTATTCAATTACTGGAAATAAAACTTGGATTACCCATGGGGCAAGAAGTGATCTAATGACGATGCTAGCAAGGACAGATCCTAATGAAAAAGGATATAAAGGCCTTTCAATGTTCTTGGCTGAAAAAGAACGTGGAGATGATGATAACATGTTTCCAAGCAAAGGTATGTCTGGTGGAGAAATTGAAGTTCTTGGCTACCGGGGCATGAAAGAATATGAAATTGCTTTTGATAATTTTAAAGTAAAAGGATCAAATTTACTTGGTGGTGAAGAAGGAAAAGGATTTAAGCAATTAATGGAAACGTTTGAATCGGCTAGAATTCAAACTGCAGCTAGAGCCGTTGGAGTTGCGCAATCATCAATGGAAACTGGAATGCAGTATGCATTAGACCGAAGCCAGTTTGGACAATCAATTTATCAATTTCCAAGAGTTTCTTCAAAAATTGTTTCTATGGTTACTGAAATTATGGCAGCAAGACAGCTTACATATTTCTCTGCTAGGGAAAAGGACAAAGGTAACAGATGTGACCTAGAAGCAGGTATGGCAAAATTATTAGGTGCTAGAGTTGCATGGGCAACTGCAGATAATTCTCTTCAAATACATGGTGGTAATGGCTTTGCTTTAGAATATCCAATTAGTAGACTTCTATGCGATTCAAGAATTTTAAATATTTTTGAAGGTGCTGCAGAAATGCAAGCTGACGTTATAGCAAGAAGACTGCTTGCTTCAAATTAATGCCAAATGTTTTTTACTATTTATTAATTCCAATTGCCATTGCCGCAGTAACTGTAGTTCTTTTAACTGGGATTTTTAGTATGCTTAAGGGTGGAAAATTTAATAAGCAATACTCCAATAAATTAATGAGACTAAGAATTTTACTTCAATTTATAGCTATTGTGATCATAATGATTTCAATCTATATCGCTTCAAATTAAAAATGGTTAAGCTAACAAGAATATATACAAAAACAGGTGATAAAGGCAAAACCAGCCTTGTCTCTGGAAAACGTGTCTCTAAAGATAATATTAGAATTAGAGCATACGGTACTGTGGATGAGCTAAATTCTATTCTTGGAATTGTTAAGCATCATGTATCTAAGAAACTTACTAAAATTATTGCTGAAATTCAAAATGATTTATTTGATCTTGGTGCAGATCTAGCAAACCCAATTATTAAATCTCCAAAATTTAAACCTTTGAGAATCACTGAAAAACAAGTCAAAAAAATAGAATCTTATATAGATAATTTTAATAAACCTTTATCTAGTTTAAATTCATTTATTTTGCCCGGAGGATCACTTGGTGCGTCATATTTACACAATGCTCGTACAGTTACACGTCGTGCCGAAAGCTTGATTGTTGAGTTAAGCAACAAAGAAAAATTGAACGTTTTTTCAATGACTTACGTAAACCGTTTATCAGACTTATTTTTTGTACTATCAAGGGTGGAAAATGGTAATGGCAAAAGAGATATATTATGGAAGCCTGGACAGAATACTTAAATTATTTGATCAAAAGCAAAAAATGATATAATTCCTTGTCCTATATTTCTTAAATAATTTAATTAGAAAGAACTTATAAATGAAGATCCTAGTGCCAGTAAAAAGAGTTATAGACCCCTATGTTAATATTAGAGTTAAATCTGATCAGACTGGTGTCGAAACTGACAATGTAAAAATGTCGATGAATCCATTTTGTGAAATTGCTATAGAAGAAGCAATTAGACTAAAAGAAGCTGGTAAGGCTGAAGAAATAATTGCCATCTCAATTGGTAACCAACAATGTCAGGAGACGATAAGAACTGCACTAGCAATGGGAGCAGATAGAGGAATACATGTTTTGACTGATGAAATTTTAGAACCGTTGGCTCTAGCAAAAGTGTTGGCAAAAATTTATGAAGAGGAAAAGCCAGGTCTTGTTATTATGGGTAAACAGGCAATTGATGGTGACAATAACCAAACAGGCCAAATGTTTGCAGCTCTAACTGATTTAGCTCAAGGTACTTTTGCATCAAAAATAGATATTGAAGGAGACATGGCTGTTGTTACAAGAGAAGTTGATGGAGGCTTACAAACTATTAAGATTAATATGCCAGCAGTTATTACAACAGACCTAAGACTTAATGAGCCAAGATATGCTTCGTTACCTAATATTATGAAAGCCAAAAAGAAGTCCATAGAACAAAAATCTCCAGCAGATTATGGTGTAGACATAGCACCTAGATTAAAAGTTTTAAAAGTTATGGAGCCACCAAAAAGGCAAGCTGGAATTAAAGTAGAATCAGTATCAGAATTAGTTGATAAACTTAAAAATGAAGCAGGAGTAATATGACAACATTATTTTTTATTGAACATGCAAAAAATAAATTAAATGACCAAGGGCTAAAAGCCATAAGTGGGGCCAAGGAATTTGGTGAGGACATTCACGTTCTTATTGCTGGAACTAATATTGATGAGGCAGTGCTTCAAGCAAGTAAAATCGAGGGTGTTTCCAAGGTAATTCACATAGATAATGAGGAATTCAATAATATTTTAGCAGAAAAATTAACCTCCGCTATCTTCGATATTTCTGGGGATTATAATTATTTTGCTGCAGCAGCTACAACTACTGGTAAAAATGTTATGCCAAGACTTGCAGCTAAGCTTGATGTAAGTCAAATTTCAGAAATTGTTGGCGTTGAATCTCCTAATACATTTATTAGGACTATTTATGCTGGTAATGCTATTGCAACAGTTCAATCCTCAGATACAAAAAAAGTTCTAACAATTAGACCTACAGCTTTTCAACTAAGTACTATTGGAGATAATGCATGTGAAGTTTCTAAGATAAACCCAGAAAATATTCCTAAAGTTTCAGAATATGTTGGGGAAGAACTAACAAAATCTGATAGGCCAGAATTAACTTCTGCCAAAGTGATTATTTCTGGTGGCAGAGGAATGCAAAATGGTGAAAACTTTGTATTACTAGATAAGGTAGCAGCTAAATTAAATGCAGCAGTTGGCGCATCTAGAGCTGCTGTTGATGCTGGGTTTGTACCTAATGATTATCAAGTTGGGCAAACTGGTAAAGTTGTTGCTCCTGAGCTTTATATAGCAGTTGGCATATCTGGTGCAATTCAGCACCTTGCAGGAATGAAAGACTCAAAAGTTATTGTGGCTATTAATAAAGATGAAGAAGCACCCATATTTGATGTTGCAGACTATGGTTTGGTTGCGGATTTATTTGAAGTTCTACCTGAACTTGAATCAGCTCTTTAAAATAAATATTGAGAAAATAAGTCAGTAAAGTACTGATTATCCCAATCAGCAGGTCCTATGTATTTAGCAATTTGTTTGCCCTCTTGATCAATTAAAATAGTGACGGGCAGTCCAAGCGCTTTAATTTCTCTAGGAATATTATTTTTACTATCAAAATAAAGATCGAGTTCTTTTATATTGTTGTCTAAGAAAAATTTCTTAGCCTTATCTTTAGGCCCTCTATCGAGGTTGATGGCAATAATTTTAAATTTATTTTTGTCAAATTTTCCTTGGAGTCTATCCAGTGAAGGCATTTCCTCTTTACACGGCTTGCACCAAGTTGCCCATAAATTCACTAATATTAATTTTCCTGATAAATCAGATAGATCATATTTAACACTATTTAGATCTTCAAAATCACTTATAAAACCTGGCTTTTCATCAAATATTATCTTTTTAAACTCCTCTGCACTTATATATAAAGGGTTGCAAAACAATAAAATTGTGGCATATACCAACAATAGCTTTGAAGATAAGTAATAAGATTTCATATAAATATACATAGTGAGAATTGATAGAATGTCTAGAAAAAAGAATACCATATTAAGACATCGTTTTAGTCAAAAAAATAAAGATGTTTTTACAAAAATTAATACTTCGATTGAATTTGATAAGTTTTTATTTAATGAAGATATAGAGGGTTCAATTGCTCACGCAGAGATGCTAGCACAACAGAAAATAGTTACTATAGCTGAGAAAAATAAGATTATTTCTGGGCTTAAAAAAATATTAATTGAAATACAAAAAGAAAAATTTATTTTTAAACCAGAATTAGAAGATATTCATATGAATATTGAAAATAGACTTCAAGAATTAATTGGAGATGTTGCTGGTAAGCTGCATACGGCTAGATCTCGTAACGATCAAGTTGTTACAGATTTAAAGCTTTGGCTTAGAAAAGATATAGATCAAATAGTTTCTGAACTAAAATATTTAAAAAAAACTATTATAAGATTAGCTGAAAAAAATATTGAAGTTATTATGCCTGGCTTTACACATTTACAAACAGCACAGCCTATTTCAGCTGGCCATTACTTTATGGCATATTATGAAATGTTTGTTCGAGATGTTGAAAGATTCAAAGAAACAAAGTCTAGATTAAATAAAAACCCTCTAGGAGCTTGTGCTATGGCAGGCACATCATTTAAAATTAATAGATTTACAACATCTAAGAGGCTTTTATTTGACGCCCCAACAAATAATTCAATTGATAGTGTATCTGATCGAGACTTTGTAATTGATTATTTATATGCTTCAAGTGTTTGTGCGATGCATTTGTCAAGAATAGCTGAAGAAATTGTTTTATGGTCATCTAATTTAATAAATTTCTGTAAAATTAATGATGACATGATGTCTAGTTCTTCAATTATGCCACAAAAGAAAAACCCTGATGCTGCCGAACTAGTTAGAGCAAAAGCTGCTTTATTAACAAGCAACCTTTCCTCTATGTTAAATATTATGAAAGCTTTACCTCTTTCATATAGTAAGGACCTTCAGGAAGATAAACGATTAATAATAGATACAAGTGATAATATCCATATTTCTATTGAGGTGATTACAGAAATTTTAAAAGGTATGAAGTTAAATAAAGAAAAGCTATTAGAGTCGGCCTCAGATGGTTATTCAAATGCTACAGAATTAGCGGATTGGCTGGTAAAAGATATGAACTATTCCTTTAGAAAAGCACATCAAATAACAGCTAAAATTGTTAATTATGCTGAAGAAAATCATAAAAAACTAGAAAATCTTTCTCTTAAAGATTTTAAACAATTTGATAAAAATATTACTGACAAGATTTTTCCTAAACTAAATATAAAAAATGTAGTATTTAGCAAAACAAGCTATGGTGGAACTAGCCCCTTAGAAGTTATTAAGGCAATTAAAAAAGCAAAAAAAGAAATTGAATAGCATGAGAAAAATAACTCTTTTTATAGTATTAGGGCTACTAATGTTCAGTTGTGGTAAAAAAGGCCCTTTGGAACTTCCAGAGACAGTTGCTCTGAACCATATAATTCTAATTACAGCAATTTAATACTGTGAAATATTTTGATTATATAGATGAAGACTTAAGATCTGAAGAAGTTTCAATAAAAGATATAGCTAAAAATATTCCTACACCTTTTTATTGTTACAGCGCTAATGCATTTAAGAATAATTTTAATGTTCTAAAAAATGCATTTAAAGACTTGGAATTAAAAATTTGTTACGCAACAAAATCAAATTCAAATCTATCAATACTAAATATTCTACAAAAAGAAGGTGCTGGTGTTGACGTTGTTTCCGCTGGTGAATTGAGAAAATCTCTAATGGCAAATATTAGTCCTCAAGATATAGTTTTTTCAGGAGTGGGTAAAACCTATGAGGAGATTGAATATGCAATATCTAATAATATATTCCAAATAAATGTAGAATCTGTGAGCGAATTAAGTGCCATAAATAAGATTGCTCATAAACTTAACTTAGTACAACAAATAGGTATTAGGTTAAACCCTGATATAGCTGGTAAGACTCATAAAAATATTTCAACCGGCAGTCTTAGTGATAAGTTTGGGATTCCATTTGATGAAGTTGAAGAAATATTCTTAAATAGAGAAATCTTTAGTAACCTCAATATAGTCGGTATAGCTTTTCATATTGGCAGTCAAATACATGACATTGAACCTTTTCAAGCAGTTTTTAAAAAAACTAATGAATTGTTAAAAAAGATAAACAAAAATGAGCAGGTAATTAAAGTACTTGATATAGGTGGCGGCTATGGTGTTGACTATGAAAATAACAATGAAGAATTTCCTATTCTAGAGTATGCAGACCTAGTTAAGAGCTCATTTGACACCAATGAACTTACAATAGTAATTGAACCAGGTAGATATTTATCATGGAATACTGGGGCACTAATCACAAAAGTTTTATATATTAAAAAACATGGAAATAAAAAATTTATAATTACCGACAGTGGGATGAACGACTTAATGCGGCCAGCTTTATATGACAGTTATCATAAAATAGTGCCTGTTTCTAAAATTAAAAATACAGAAAAAATTCCTACCGATATTGTTGGACCAATTTGCGAATCAACAGATAAATTATTATCTACTAGTGAGTTTTACGATGTAAAGGAAGGTGATTTATTAGCCATTCTAAATTCAGGGGCTTACGGATCTTCAATGAGTTCAAATTATAATGTTCGTCCCCTTATAGAGGAAATACTAATAGATAAAGATACTTTTTCTACAATAAGAAAAAGGCAATCATTTGAAGATATTATTGTGCAAGAGATCGAACTTTAAGCGTATACTTTTAATAGTTATTGCTAGTTAAAAATGGACTTAAAAAAATTAATTATATTAATTTTTAAAACAGTTATGTCATAATAATGACTATTATAAAACCTTGTTACGTATTCATTAAAAAAATTAAAACTCAGAACAATAAAAATAAATAATATAAAGAAGGCCATCACTATTAGATCAGATGGAATTTTCTTTTTTTCCTTGTAAACTGCAGGAAGATTTTTATTAGAGTTTGAATTCGATTTTTTAGAATTTCTATTTATAATAATCTTACTTTTTTCCTCTTCAAAGTTTTTATTATCTTGAAACCATGAAAAATTACAACGTGCGCACCTTACTTGGCGTCCAATATTAATTTGAACTGGGTCAACGAGGTATTTTGCATCACATGATGGGCAGGAAATAATCATAAAAATATTTAGTTAAATATTGATTTTTAGAATAATCTATTTTTTAAGATGATACAGCAATTTATTAATAAAAAAGTATATATCTCTTTGATCCTAGCAATAGTTTTAGTAGTTAGTCATTTTTTTTACTACCTTAGTAAAATCCCAGAAAATTTAATGGATGACTATAGTAAAAATAATATTGAAGCGGTAGTGGTGTTAACGGGAGACAGTAATAGAATTTCTAGCGGACTTAAGATTTTAAAAAATGGTGTTGGCGAAAGACTCCTTATATCTGGAGTTAATAGTAAGATTACAAATCTCAAGATTAGATCTTTATATGCTAACGATGCCTTCTCTAACAACTTGTTTGATTGTTGCGTAGATATAGATAGAATTTCAAAAAATACATTTGAGAATTCAAGAGAAGCATATTTATGGTCTAGAAATTTTAACTATAAAAATTTAATTATTGTGACATCAGATTACCATATTCCAAGAGTTAAATTAGAGTTTTCTAGATTTCATGATACAAATATTTTATATTACCATGCTGCAAATATTATAGATATTACTCAATCAACTAATTTATTGTTAATGGTTAAAAAATTAGGCCTTGAGTATATAAAGTATGTTAGAGCTTCATTAAGCTTATTAATTGGGATTTAAAATGTTAATCATTCGATCATTGCTATCTAACATATTTTTTTATATTTTTTTAATTAGCTCAATTTTATTAGCACCAGTTACCTTTGTCATGCCAAGAAAAGCAATTTTTTGGCTAATACGATTCCAGTCGGTACATTCATTTATCAATTTAAAATATCTGGCGAACCTTAAGGTAGAGTTTCGTGGCACGGAAAATATACCAAAATTTAGAAAATATTTAATTGCTGCAAAACATCAATCTTTAGCAGAGGCAATGTTTCTAAATTACATAATTAAAGAGCCAAGTGTAGTTGCAAAAAAAGAATTGCTCTATATTCCTATTGTTGGACTTGCATTTAAAAAAGCCAACTTTATTTATGTAAATAGAAAAAAAGGTGAAACGCCAATTGAAACTCTGGTAAGTGCGGCAAAAATCAGTATGGATAAAGATCCTAGGCCACTACTGATTTTTCCTGAGGGAACCCGAACAGCCATAGGAGAGAGAAAAAAATATAAATATGGTATTACAGCACTATATAGTGAACTAAATATTCCCTGCCTACCTGTGGCTGTTAATGCTGGATATTTTTGGCCTCGAAGAAAATTTTTGCGTTATCCGGGCACTATAGTAATAGAGTTTCTAAGGCCAATTCAACCTGGATTGAAAAGTGAGGAATTTAGTAAAGTTCTAGAGTATAAAATTGAACAAAAATCTGACGAACTGCTATTAGAAGCCCAAAATCAATCCACATTGTAACTAAATTTAATTTTGAAACTGTGGATAACTTAAATTTAATGCATTAAAACAATGCTTTAGTTGTATATAGTTCTGTTAGCAATTTATGAATAAAACAAATTTTTTTAAAGGAATTACTGCCTCCATTATCCTGTTGCTTGTTATTTATTCTGTCTACTGGCTTTACACATCTATAAAATTTAAAAGTAATATTATTCAAACACTAAGCTCAAATAATATTCAATCTAGTGAAGTCAATATTTCTGGCTACCCTTATAGACTTGAAGCAAATTTAAAAAATACAATAGTAGAACTAAACAATGACGCTTATTTCAAGATAGAAATACCTGAACTTAAAATTAGTGTATCTCCCACTTCACTTAGAAAGATTCTTATTCAATCAGAATCATCATTACTGTCATATAAAGATTTGATACATAGTTTGAATATTAATAATGAACAAAGTCGCATGACCATTATATTTAATGAAGGCCAAATTCAAAACCTCTCAATAATTTTTGAAGAAAATAATGTAAATTATAAAAGTTTGATTTTTGGTACTATTAAAAAAACATTTAATAATATTTTAATAGATGGCAAAATTAACTATAACAAAAATATACTAAATGGAAATCTACAAGTAAGTATTTATGAAGAAGATGGTAGTAAAAAATTTACAGCACCTATAAATATAAAAAATAATAAAATTAAACTATTGTTTTTTGAATTTGATTTAAGTAACTTATTTTAATTTCTTTTTGACTCTACCAAAATCGGCAGTATCAATATCTTGACCTGCTGCAATAATTTTTTTTCTAATCTTTCTAGTGCCACTAAATAACTTAAATAAAGCAGCAGCATCACCCCACCTGACTGCTTTTTGTAAAACGCTTAAATCTTCTGAAAACCTGCCAATCATTTCTAAGACAGCCTCTTTATTATTAATAAATATGTCTCTCCACATAGTCGGATCTGACGATGCAATTCTGGTAAAATCTCTAAATCCACTAGCACTATATTTAATAACATCAGATTTTGTTACTGTTTCTAAGTCAGCAGCCGTATTAACAATATTATATGCTATTAAATGTGGTAGGTGTGATGTTATTGCCAAAACTCTATCATGATGTTCGGGAGTCATTACCTCGACACTGCTTCCTATTTTCTGCCATAGTTTTTTTATTAATATAATGTTCTTTTTTTTGCTATGTGCATACGGCGTAACAATGCACCAACGGTTTATAAAAAGTTCTGAGAATCCTGCTTCTGGGCCACTTTGCTCTGTTCCAGCTATTGGATGAGCTGGAATAAAATCAAAATCATTGCCAAGTATTTTTTCAGCATCAGCCATAACTTTGCTTTTAGCTGACCCAACATCAGAGATAATTGCCCCTACTTTTAAGTATGGCCTTATCGAACCAATTAATGTTTTATATGTACTTAATGGGGTACAAATAATGACTAAATCAGCACTTTTTACTGTTTTTTCAAGCGATGACTCAACTTTAGATACTAGCTTAAGCTTTTTAGCTATTTGCCTTGTCTTTGCACTTTTAGCATACCCTGTTGTTGATTTTGCAATCTTATGCTTTTTTAAAGCAAGCGCCAATGATGAGCCGATTAAACCAAGACCAATTATGGCAATATTTTCGAATTTTATATTATTTTTCATTGCTATAAAAGGATTTGAAAGATTTTATTAATACTAAGTTTTCTTTTGCAGTTCCCACTGTAATTCTAATGCAGTCATGAATATTGTAGTTATCTAAAGTTCTTATAATGATAGACTTGTTTAATAAATATTTATTTAGATTTTCTTTTTCTTTTATACCTTTTTTAAGCTTTATAAATAAAAAATTTGCCTCACTATCATAAATTACTAATGGAAGTTTCTTAAGCTCATCTTTAATTTTATTCAACCAAATTGTATTATGAGATATCAACTTCTTTTCTATGCTTTTTTCTAATATAGCTATTGATCCTGCTGCTTGAGCAATTTTATTAACATTAAATGGGCCTCTTATTTTATCAAGTAGCCTTATAATTTTCTCATTAGCATAGCACCAACCCAATCTTAATGAAGCTAAACCATAAATTTTAGAGAATGTTCTTGTTACAAGAACATTTTTGTAATTTGAAACATAGCTCATACCGCTTTCATAATTTTTATTACCTAGATATTCAGCATAAGCACCATCTAAAACAACTAATATTCGTATTGGAATTTTTTTAATAAAATTATCTAAATTGGATTTTGGAATTGATAATCCTGTAGGATTATTTGGATTTGCTATAAATATAATTTTTGTTTTTTTAGTAATTTTTTTAAGTATATTATCTGTATTAACAGCAAAATCGTTTGTCTGACTATTTATAATTTTAGCTCCATTAATTTTTGAATAAATTTCATACATTAAAAAACTATTTTTTGGAATAATAACTTCATCACCTTTGTTTAAATATAACTGACAAATTAATCCAAGAATTTCATCGGAACCATTAGCACAAAAAATGTTGGTAATAGCTATATTATGTCTCTTGGAAATAGACTTTTTTAAATCAATGCTATTACTTTCTGGGTATCTATTTGTATTTAGAGATAGCTCTTTAATTTTTTTTAATACTTTCTTACTTGGACCAAATGGTGATTCATTGGATGAGAGCTTAATAACACTTTTCATTCCAAGAATTTCACTTTTGCCACCTTGGTAATTTTTAATATTTTTTATAATTTTACTTTTAATCATTTAACTAATTGATATGTGAATATTGACTAATTTTAAAGAAATTCTTTTAAAATTGATTATTATTTTATTTGCGTAATTGACTTATAATCAATCAAATAGTATGAAAAAGGTGCGCTGATTTGATTTACAGCTTGCGGGCGCAAAATAAAAACAGCTAAAGAGGTGATCTATTGACCGCCAAGCTTAGTTGTTAGGTGGTTTTTTTATGCATGCTGTATAATTTTTTTTAAAACATGAACGAAAATATAATTGTAGAGTTAGCATCCAAGAATAATCCCCTAGTCTTAGACTGTGGAAAATCGCTTGGACCATTTAAAACAGCCTATACAACCTATGGAACACTTAATTCAGATAAGTCTAATGCCATACTGGTCTGCCATGCCTTAACTGGAGACCAATATGTTGCAAGTGAACATCCTATTACCAAGAAAAATGGTTGGTGGTCACTTTTAATAGGTTCTGGTAAATCTATCGATACTGATAAGTATTTTATAATATGTCCCAATGTAATTGGTGGGTGCATGGGATCAACTGGTCCTAATGAGGTAAATCCTGAAACAGGAAAAGAATATGGACTTAGTTTTCCTGTTATTACTATTTCAGATATGGTTAAGGCCCAGAAATTATTAATAGACAACTTAAATATAACTAAACTTTTTTCAGTTGTTGGAGGATCCATGGGTGGAATGTTGGTTCTTGAATGGCTATCACAGTTTCCAGATCATATTTTTTCTGCAATACCAATTGCTACTACCACAAGTCATTCTGCTCAGAATATTGCTCTTAACGAGCTAGCAAGACAAGCAATTATGGCAGATCCTGAGTGGAAATCTGGCAATTATAATGAATTTAACACCAAGCCAATCAAAGGCTTGTCTGTTGCTAGAATGGCAGCTCATATTAGTTATCTATCAGAACAATCGCTACATGAAAAATTTGGTAGAAATTTACAAAATAAAAGTAAAATTGAATTTTCTTTTGATGCAGACTTTCAGGTAGAAAGCTATTTACGTCATCAGGGTTTTAAGTTTGTAGATCGCTTTGATGCTAATAGCTACCTGTATATTACCAGAGCTATGGATTACTTTGATTTAGGAGCAGATCATGGTGGCTCATTAATTAAGGCATTTAAAGACACGAAATCACATATATTATGTGCATCCTTTTCAAGTGATTGGCTATATCCTACTGCTGAAAATAAATTAATAGTAAAAACATTTAACGCATTAAGTTTAAATGTTAGTTTTGTAGAAATTATTACTGATAAAGGGCATGATTCTTTTTTACTTGATGAGCCTGAGTTTTTCTCTACGGTTGAAGAATTCCTAGATGCAACCTATAAAAAGCTATGAGTTTGTTTAATACCAATAAAGATTTTGATATAATTGCAAAACTTATACCATCTAAATCAAGTGTAATTGATGTTGGCTGTGGCGACGGTTCCTTACTTCACTTCTTAGAGAATAAAAAACAAATTCATGGTCGTGGGCTTGAAATTGATCAAGATAAAATTCGTGAATGCCTATCTAAAGGCATTTCAGTGATTCAAGGGGATGCTGACAAAGATTTATCTGACTATCCAGACAATTCCTTTGATTTTTCTATTTTAACCTACACCCTACAAGCAACAAAAAAACCCAAGGAAGTTTTAGAAGAATTAGTAAGAATATCTAATAAGGCTATTATTTCATTTCCTAATTTTGGCTATTGGAAAATTCGTTTACATTTAATGCTAAATGGAACTATGCCCGTAAGTGATCAGTTAAGCTATTCATGGTATGAAACTCCAAATCTACATTTTTGTACCATTTATGACTTTATTGATCTGTGTAATACAATAGATATAAAAATTGAAAAAAAAGCTAATTTAAAAAATCACTTAATTGAAAACTTTAAAAATAAAAGTTGGATAGATAATTTTTTTGCTGAAGATGGTATTTTTTTAATTTCTAAAAAATAAACTATATGAATGATTTAGAAATTAATATTATTCCATGTTTAAATGACAATTACGCTTATATAATTTCATTTGAAAACCAAGCTTTAGTAATAGATCCATCAGAATCTTTACCAATAATTAAGTTTATTGAAAAAAATAATTTGAATCTTAAATATATATTAAATACTCACCATCACTTTGATCACGTTGGTGGAAATTTAGATCTTAAAAAAAAATATAACGCATCAGTTATTGGAAGTAAAAAAGATAAGAATCGAATTCCTGGAATAGATTTACTCCTAAGTGAAAATGAA
The DNA here is from genome assembly GCA_905182345.1 of Pelagibacteraceae bacterium AG-422-B15. Classification (GTDB taxonomy): domain Bacteria; phylum Pseudomonadota; class Alphaproteobacteria; order Pelagibacterales; family AG-422-B15; genus CACCCN01. The sequence continues at coordinate 23,073 of CAJJBG010000014.1, read as the reverse complement.
GAATTTATCTTTGATGGCTATATATTTAAAGTCATCGAAGTTCCTGGGCACACCTTGGGTCATATTGCATTCTATCTAGAGTCTAAAAAAGCTGTATTTACTGGTGATACTATTTTTTCGTTAGGTTGCGGAAAATTATTTGAAGGAACATCAAAACAAATGTGGGATTCAATTTGTAAGATAAGAGCCTTACCACGTGATACACAAATATATTGTGGCCATGAATACACTCTAAACAATGCATTATTTACTCAATCAATTAAAAATGACAATAAAATAGAAAAAAAAATTAAAGAAGTTGAAGGCTTAAGGAAAAATAATTTACCATCAATACCTACAACTGTTTCTGAGGAAATAAAATTAAATTTATTTTTTCAGGCAGATAATAACAAGATTAAAAGCCTCTTCTCTAATAACAAGATTACTAGCGAAGAGACTTTTGCATTAATTCGATCTGCTAAAGACTCTTATTAAGTAAAGTATTGCCCACCATTTGCAGTAATTGTAGAGCCAGTAATAAAGCCTGCATCATCACTAGCTAAAAAAGTAACTGCTCTAGCAACTTCTTCAACAGTTCCCAATCTACCTACAGGAATCTTAGTTATTAAACTTTTTAAAAAATCTTCTGAAGCATCAGCTAGTATTTCTGTATCGATATAGCCGGGTGCTATAGCGTTGACTGTAATATTTTTTCTAGCTGTTTCTTGCGCCAAAGCTTTAGTAAAGCCTAATACTCCAGCTTTAGCTGCACTGTAATTTACTAGACCCATCTCACCTTTTTGGCCATTAATTGAAGAGATAGAAATAATTCTACCAAATGATTTTTCTCTCATGCTCTCTAAAACACACCTCGTCATATAAAACACTGAATCTAAATCAGTTCTAATAACATCATCCCATTGTTCGATAGTCATTTTATGTGACATTGCTGCTTTTGAAATACCTGCATTATTAATAAGGATATCAACTGCACCTAATTTTTCTGTTACCTCTTTAACTCCAGCTTCACACGCTGCAGAATCAGCAACATTCCATTGAAAAACATCAATTTTATTTTCTGCTGCAAAAGCATTAGCTTTTTCTGAGTTTGAGTTATAAGTAGCAGCAACTTTGCAGCCTTGGTTTTTTAATGCAATTGATATTGCTCCCCCAATTCCTCTTGTTCCGCCGGTTACTAGTGCTATTCTTGTCATAAATATTTCTCCTAATTATTATTATCGTTCAACACAAAGTGCTATACCCATACCGCCGCCAATGCATAGTGTTGCAAGGCCTTTTTTTGCATCCTGTCTTTTCATTTGATGAAGTAGTGTAACAAGAATTCTTGCGCCAGAAGCTCCTATTGGGTGGCCTATGGCAATAGCACCCCCATTAACATTTACCTTACTGGTATCCCAGCCTAATTCTTTATTTACTGCACATGCTTGTGCAGCAAAAGCCTCATTTGATTCTATTAAATCTAAATCATTAATCGACCAGCCAGCTTTTTCTAATGCTTTTCGTACCGACGGTATTGGACCAGTACCCATAATAGATGGATCAACTCCAACACTTGCCCAGGACACAACTCTAGCCAGGGGTTCAATATTTCTCTTGGCAAGCTCTGCTTCATTCATCAGGGTTAGTGCGGCAGCTCCATCATTAATTCCACTTGCATTTGCTGCTGTAACCGACCCATCTTTCGCAAAAGCTGGCCTTAAAGATGAAAGTTTTTCTAACTGAATATTATCTTTTATATATTCATCTTGATCAAATATTGTTGTTTCTTTTCTAGATACAATTTCTACTGGAGTTATTTCATCTTTAAATAACCCCGCTGCTTTTGCTTTACTTGCTTTTAGCTGAGAATTAAAAGCAAACTCATCTTGTTGTTCTCTTGTAATTTGAAATTTTTCAGCAACATTCTCTGCTGTAGACCCCATGTGATATCCATTAAATGCGTCCCATAAGCCATCTTTTATCATTGTATCAATCATTTTTGCATCGCCCATTTTTGTACCAGACCTTAAATGCATACAATGAGGAGATTGACTCATACTTTCCTGCCCACCAGCTATTATAATATTTGCGTCTTGGTTCTTAATTGCTTGAAATCCCAGTGCAACAGTTCTTAGTCCAGATCCACAAACTTGGTTTACTACCCATGCTGGAGTTTCCTTTGAAATTCCTGCATTAATAGAAGCTTGTCTTGCGGGATTTTGTCCTGTGCCAGCTGTTAAAACTTGACCAAGTATCACTTCATCTACTTCAGTTGATTCAACAGAAGATTTTTTAAGAGAATCCTCAATAACAATTTTTCCTAAATCATGGGCCTGAAGGTTACTTAAAGAGCCACTGAATGATCCTACGCCTGTTCTAGTCGCTGAAGTTATAAATACATCTGTCATAATAAATCCTTAAAATCATATAATTTCAGGGATTATTTCAGCCCTAGATGAGTCAAGATATCTGGCTTTAATTATTTTGCAACTATTATCTAATTCCAAAAGTAATGGATTTCCAGTAGGAATTTCAAGTTTTACAATATCATAATCTGATATATTAAATAGCTCTTTGCAGAGAGCTCTTAGGCTATTTCCATGAGCAACAATTAATGTATCTCCTTTTAATAAACTTGGTAAAATAGATTCATTCCAATATGGAATCACTCTTTCATAAGTATCTTTTAAACACTCTGAAAGAGGGAGCTTAACACCCTTAAGATCTTTATATTTTGGGTCATTATTTGGATTCATTTCACTGTCTGTATCTAGTTCTGGAGGGGGCGTATCGTAGCTTCGCCTCCACATTAAAAATTGCTCTTCACCATATTTATTCAAAGTTTCATTCTTATTAAGGCCCTGTAAACTCCCATAATGCCTTTCATTTAGAGCCCAACTTTTACTTATATGGCTTGTTTCTTTGATATCTAACTCATCAAGTATATATGAAAGAGTGTTTTGAGCTCTTTTTAAATATGATGTAAAACAGTTTTGAGGATTAAAATTAATATCTTTAATTAAATTTCCAGATTTTTTTGCCTCCTCTATTCCCATGTCAGCCAACTCTACATCAACCCAACCAGTAAATTTATTTTCTAAATTCCATGTGCTTCGTCCATGGCGAACTAAAATCAAATTTTTACTCATTTTATTTTACTTGATTGCTAATCTTATCATGAAGCAAATAATCAACTATTTGTTCTGCGATAAGTTTTGCGACTTTTTCCTGTGCCTCTTTAGTGCTTGCACCTATATGTGGAGTCATAACTACATTATTCATTCCAGTAAATATAGATTTTAAATCGGGTTCATTTTCATAAACATCTACACCGTATCCATAAATTTTTTTATTTTGAATAGCCTCTTTTAGATCACTCTCATTAACTATTCCACCTCTTGCACAATTAATAACTACAGCCGAATCTTTCATTTTACTTATTGATTCACTGTTAATCATATATTTCGATTGGGCTGAAAGTTTATTGTGAAAAGTAATAATATCTGCAAGCTCTAGAGATTCATCAAATGAAACTGCTTTAACATTATATTCACGTTCATCTTTCACAGATATTGATTTACTTACCACAAATACTTTCATTCCGTAGGCAATACTAATTTGAGAAATTTTTTTTCCAATGTTACCAAAACCAACTATAACGATATTTTTTTTGTTCAATTCATTCCCTATAAATATTTTTTTATCCCATTTATTTGCATGCATAGAATTATTGGCATCTGTTATTTTTCTAAACAAGGAATGTATAAGAGCAAAAGTTAATTCAGCAGTAGCTTGGACATTGCCCAAAGGTGTATTCATAACTATAATATTATTTTCACTAGCAGCAGCTAAGTCAACATTGTCAACACCTACACCTGGTCTGCCAATAACCTTAAGCACAGATGCGTTATCTATAATTTTTCTTGTTACTGTGACTCCAGATCGCACAAGTAAAGCAGAATATTCTGGAATTATACTTATTAACTCATCTTCAGAAAGGCCTATTTTTATGTCAAAAAGCAGTTCATTTTCTTCAAAAATTTTATTAGCGACACTTGATATATTGTCAGCTATTAAAATTTTTTTCATAAGTTATTAAACTTTCAATTTACTTTGCTCGTATGCCCAGTCAATCCAAGGCAATAATAATTTAACATTCTCATTTTGAACTGTTGAACCTCCCCAGATTCTGATGCCTAAGGGTGCAGTCTTATAAGAATTTATATCATAGGCTACATCATTTTCTTCTAAGATAGAATAAATATGTCCCATAAATATTTTTTTTGTATCTTTATCTAGATTTTTATACCACTCTTCTTTAGGAACAATACATATCGATGTACAAGACCTTGTTTCAGGATCTACTGGAAGAAAATCAAAGTAATCATTTGTTGCAATCCATTCTTCAACTAATTTAAGATTATTCTCTGAAATCTTAATTAACTCTGACATGCCGCCAATTGATTTTGCCCACCGTAGCGAATACAACACATCTTCTGCACACAACAAAGAGGGGGTATTAATTGTCTCTCCAGAGAATATTCCTTCATTAACTTTTTTATTTGTGGCCAGTCTAAATATTTTTGGTATTGGCCAACTTGGCGTATAACTTTCAAGTCTTTTAATCGCACGTGGAGACAACGCTATCATTCCATGTGCAGCTTCACTTCCTAAAACTTTTTGCCAAGACCATGTAGTTACATCAAGCTTAGGCCAGTCAAGTTTCATAGAAAAAATTGCTGATGTTGCATCACATATGGTTAAACCCTTACGATCATCTTTAATCCAACTTGCATCTTTTACTCTAACTCCTGATGTAGTCCCATTCCACGTAAAAATAATATCGTTATCAGAGTTAGATTTTGAAAAATCTGGCAGATTACCATAATCAGCTACGGTTACTAATTTGTCTTCTAGGGGTAGTTGACTAGATACATCTACACACCAGTCATTCCCAAAATTTTCCCAAGCATAAACCTCAACTCCTCTTTCTCCAAGTAAGGACCACATTGCCATTTCTACTGCTCCTGTATCTGAAGCTGAAACTATTGCTAGCTTATAATCATCGGGAATATCTAATACTTCTCTAGTTTCAGTTATTACGGACTGGAGTTTAGCTTTTCCAATTTTAGATCTGTGTGATCTCCCTAAAACAGCTCCTTTTAATTCATCCAATGACCACCCTGGTGGTTTAGAGCAAGGGCCGGAAGAAAATAATGGTGAGTTTGGTTTTATAGTTGGTTTATCAGTCATTTTTATAATTTCATTTCTAAGTTTACAAGTCCATCAATAAGTTTCGGATCAAAATATGTTGATTTTTGAGGAACTATAGCATTTTTGTTAGAAATAGACATTATCTCATGCATAGTCATAGGGCAAACAAAAAACCCTATGCTGGTCTTATTATTTTTAACTTTCTTCTCAAGATCTTTGTAGTTAAGTTTACCAGGTAAAAAACTTATATGGTTTTTGTACTCATTTTTTTTAATTCTACAAATTTTATTAATAATTAGCTTATTAATCAAATCTATATCTGTGCTTTTAGAGTTATCTGTACTTGAAGTAGTTTTTAATAAATTAAATGTAAACCATTTCCTACAAATAAAAATCATTACTTCACCTTTGGTATTTGGTTTTTTAAATTTAGAGTATTTTAAGTTCGGAAATGACTTTTTTATTAAATGTAATATTTCTTCAGGATTGTTATCTTTAAGTTTAACAAGCCTATTATAGCTAAGTATATTTACAGATGAGTGATCGAATAAAGCTGCTAATAATGGGATAGATTTAATATTTTTATTTTTAACTCTATTAAGCAATTTAGTAACTGCAGCAAACCTATGGTGTCCATCAGCAATATATAATTTTTTAATTTTTGCTAATGCTTTATGTATATCTTTTCTATCTTTATCATTTTTAGTTGCCCATAAAGAATGTTTAGTACCACCTTCACTTATAAAAAAATATTCTGGTTTTATTTTTGCATACCTTTTATATAATAAAATTAAATCATTCTTATTTTCATAAGATAAATAAACTGGGCCCACCTGAGTTTTAGTTAGCTCAAGGTTTCGTAAGATTGCTTTTTCTTTTGCAATAAAGGTTTCTTCATGTGGCAAAATAAGTTTCTGAGATTGTTTAGTGATTTCAATGGATGCAATAATACCATACTGAGTTTTAGAATTCTTGCTAAGCTTATAAATATAGTAATTTGGAACCTCATCTCTAAAAAGCACTTTATTATCGATCATGCTTTTTAAATAGTCACGTACATATTTAGTTAGCTGTTTTTCACTATAATTTGGAAATAAAATCTTAGGACTTAAAATATTAAGAAAATTCCAGTTAGTATTTCTTGATGCTCTTTTAATTTCTTTGTCACTTAAATTATCAAAAGAAGAGGACACTATTGTACTTAATAGTTTTTTAATTGGCCTGAGACCTATAAAAGAGTTGATTTTTAACGGCATATCTTAGGTTTTCCCAGTGTTCTTATTAATATATGTATTTATTTTATCCTGTTCTACTTTAAATTTTAGCATTAAAAAGCCTATAAAACCTAGTTATTTCTATATAATATAGCCTATTGACATAAAGTTAGGTGGGGTTATATTCACCAGACTTTAACAATCAAAAAGAATTCATACATATGTTTGCAGTAATATCCAGTGGTGGAAAACAATATAAAGTGTCAAATGATACTATTCTTACAGTTAATAAAGTTGCTGGTGAAGATGGTGAAAAGATCACTGTAAATGACGTTTTATTTGCATCTGATGGTACAGAATTAAGTCTAGGCAGTCCCAATATTAAAGATGCAAAAGTTAATCTTGAAATTATAAAACAAGACAGAGACAGAAAAATCCTTATTTTTAAGAAACAAAGGCGTAAAAATTTCAGAAGAAAAAATGGTCATAGACAAGATATAACTTTTCTTAAGGTTTTAAGTATTGAAGTACCCGGCTTGACATTTCCAAAAGCAGAGAGTGTCAAGGCGGCTAAAGTTGAGAAAGACACTGATGCTACTACCGAAATTAAGAAAAAAGCAGTTAAAAAAGTAGCTGCAAGTAAGGTAAAGGAATAATTTATAATGGCACATAAAAAAGCAGGTGGTTCATCTAGAAACGGCAGAGACTCAGCCGGTAGAAGACTTGGTATCAAAAAATTTGGTGGTCAAGTTGTTATACCTGGAAATATAATTGCAAGACAGCGTGGGACTAAATGGCATCCAGGTGACAATGTAGGCCTAGGAAGAGACCATACAATATTTTCTCTAGTTGAAGGCATTGTAACTTTTGGTAAAAAGAAAAATGGAAAGACATATATTTCTGTTGCACCAAAAACTGCGAACTAAGATTTAGTCTTAATTCATTACATTTAATTTATTCGATTAATATAATACAAGCTTAGAATCATGAAGTTTATCGATGAGGCCAAAGTTTATATTAAAAGTGGAGATGGTGGAGATGGCTGTCTTAGCTTTAGAAGAGAAAAATATATTGAATATGGTGGACCAGATGGTGGTAATGGAGGACGTGGCGGACATATATATGTCCAAGGCATTAAGGGCTTAAATACCTTAGTTGATTTTAGATTTCAAAAACATTTTAGGGCTAAAAAAGGAGTTCATGGTGCCGGAAGAAAGCGCAATGGTGCTGCCGGAAAAGACATCATAATGAAGCTTCCAATTGGAACTCAAATTTATGAAGATGACGAGTTAATTGAAGATATTATAGATAATAAAAAAATTCTTTTATTCTCCGGAGGTAAGGGCGGCCTAGGAAATACTAACTTCAAATCATCAACAAATAGAACTCCTCGGAAAATTACATTGGGTGAAAAAGGTCATGAGGCTGACGTACTTTTTAAACTAAAACTTATTGCTGATACTGGGCTAGTCGGTCTGCCTAATGCTGGAAAATCTAGTCTTTTAAGAAAAATTTCGGCTGCCAAAACTAAAGTTGGTGAGTACCCTTTTACTACTACTGCTCCAAAGCTTGGTGTGATGAGAAAGGGTGACAGAGAGAAAATAATTGCTGATATACCTGGATTAATTGAAGGTGCTCACTTAGGAACTGGTCTTGGTTTTCAATTCTTAAGGCATATAGAGAGGTGTACCTCTATTATACATATGTTAGACATATCTGAGTCAAATCTACTCGATAACTACAAAACTATCCGAAATGAATTAAAAAGCTATAATATTGAACTTGATAAAAAAAGTGAGATAGTTGTACTTAATAAATCTGATTTAATAACACAAGATGAAGCTGAAAAAATACTTAAAGCTTTAAAGAAAAAAATAAAAAGCAGTATTTTTATTATTTCAACAATAACAAATGAGGGAATTGAAGAATTAAAAAATATTATATTAGGTTCTGATAAAGAAAATGAAACTTGAAACAACAAAAAGAATTGTAATTAAGATTGGCTCATCCCTACTCTTTAATAAAGAAAATAACAAACTAAATAAAGAATGGCTAATTTCTCTAGCCGAAGATGTAAGTTTTTTAAAAAACCAAAATAAGGATGTCATTATTGTGTCATCTGGTGCCATAGCTCTTGGTGCAAAAGATTTAAATTTAGAGATGAAGGAGCTCAGCCTAGATAAACACCAAGCACTCGCAGCCATCGGTCAGATTCAATTAATGATAGCTTTTAAGAATGCTTTTGAAAAATATGAATCAAAAATTTCTCAAATATTATTAACGTTAGACGATACTGAAAAAAGAAGGCGATCAATAAATGCACGAAGAACTATTGATACCTTATTAAAATTAAATATTACTCCTGTCGTTAATGAAAATGATACCATTGCAACAAATGAAATTAAGTATGGAGATAATGATCGTCTAGCAGCAAGAGTTGCACAAATAACTGGAGCTGACTGTTTAATTCTATTATCTAATATTAATGGCCTATATTCAGCTGATCCAAAAAATAATGAAAAACTAAAATTAATTAATCATGTTACAGAAATAAATTCAACAATAGAAGATATGGCAGGCTCTTCTGTTTCTAATACAGGTAAGGGTGGAATGAAGACTAAAGTAATGGCAGCCAAAACTGCGTTATCTGCAGGATGTCATATGGCTATTACAAATGGAACTGTAAATAATCCTGTTCAAGCACTATTTAATGGGCGGCCCTGTACTTGGTTTGAGCCAAATAAAACTCCCCTTGCAGCACGAAAACAATGGATAGTTGGAACTATGAAACCAGTTGGTTCTGTTGTAATTGATGATGGTGCAAAACAAGCTCTAATAAAAGGTAGCAGTCTTCTTCCTGCTGGAATTGTTCAAATTTCAGGTGAGTTTGAAAGAGGTGACGCAATCGAGATATTGTCTAAAGCTAAAAGTAAAATTGGAATTGGTTTAGCTAGTTATTCCTCTATAGAAGGTATAAAAATTATGGGTCATAAAAGTAATGAAATTGGTAATATTCTAAGCTACTCTTATCGAGAAGAAATGATCCATAAGGATGATTTGGTACTATTATGATTATCAGAGATTACATGGATAATATTGGTAGAAAGAGTGTCCTTGCCAGCTCTAAATTAAAATCATTATCTACAGAGAGTAAAAATAAAATCTTAATATCCATTGCCAGGAAGATAAGAGCTGACAAAAATATAATTATTTTGGCCAATGAAGAAGATGTAAAGTTGGCAAGAGAAAAGGGTGCTGCAGATCCTATGATTAATAGATTAATATTAGATGAAAATAAGATTGAGAACATAGCTAAGTCTGTAGAAGCAATTGCTGAACTTCCTGATCCTGTTGGAAAAATACTTTTTAAAACTGAAAGACCCAATGGATTATTAATTAATAAAATATCTGTACCTTTAGGTGTTATAGGAATTATTTATGAAAGTCGTCCAAATGTAACTGTTGATGCTAGTGTTCTTTGTATAAAAGCTGGCAATGCTTGCATCTTACGAGGTGGGTCAGAATCTTATAATTCTAACCTAAGTTTAGCCAAAGCAATTAATTCTGCAATTATTGAAAGTGAAGTAGATGAAAATATAATTCAATTTGTTGAAACTACTGATAGAGCTGCTGTAGATTATATGCTTAGAGATATGGTTGATCATATTGATGTTATTATTCCACGTGGTGGAAAAGGATTGGTTAAAAAAGTTCAGGATTTAGCAAAAGTTCCTGTCATAGGTCATTTAGATGGGATATGCCATATATACGTAAATAATTCAGCTGATTTAGATACTGCTATAAAAATTATACATAATGCTAAATTAAGAAGAACTGAAATATGTGGTGCAGTAGAAACATTATTAATAGATGAAGAATATGCCAAAAATAATTTGCCTAAAATTATATCTGATTTAATGGATGCTAATTGTGAAGTCAGAGGTGACGCTGATAGCATGAAGATTGATAATAGAATAATCCCTGCAAAAATTGAAGATTGGAGCACTGAATATTTAGACTCTATTATTTCTGTAAAGTTGGTTAAAGATGTATATGGCGCAATTGACCATATTGCAAAATATGGATCAGGACATACTGAAAGTATAATTTCAGAAAACAATGAAATAGCCAATGAATTTCTTAGGCTGGTTGATAGTGCAATAGTCATGCATAACGCCTCAACACAATTTGCCGATGGTGGTGAATTTGGATTGGGAGCAGAAATTGGAATAGCTACAGGGAGATTGCATGCACGTGGTCCCGTTGGCTTAGAAGCTCTAACTACCTATAAGTATATTGTTAAAGGATCAGGCCAGATAAGGTCTCAATAAAAAATGAAAATTGGAATACTTGGAGGCTCATTTAATCCTGCACACTTAGGTCACATGAAGCTTAGTTTATCGGCTATAGAATTGCTAGATCTAGATTCAGTTTGGTGGCTAATAACAAAACAGAATCCATTAAAATCTAAAGAGGAATATTTACCTTACGACCTAAGAATTAAAAAAGCAGCCTTAATTGCCAATGGCACTAAAATTAAACTTATTTGTACTGAAGAAGAAACAAATTCTACTTATGCTATTGATAACTTAAGACATATAAAAAAGAAAAATATTCATGATAATTTTATATATTTAATGGGTGCCGATTCATTTATATCCTTAGATAAATGGAAAGATTATGAAAATATTTTTGAAGAAGTGCCAATTGCAGTATTTAACCGACTTGGTTTTGAAAACCATATAATTGATAGCTACATAGGCAAAAAATATGAAAAATATAGATTGAATTATAATTCTAGAGGACTATTGTATAAAAAAAATCCATGCTGGATATTCATTAAAGACTTTAAAGAAAACATATCATCTACAGAATTAAGATTAGAAAAATAAATTGGACAATCTTCATAGTATAATTACAGATTTAGAAGCTAATAAAGCTGAGCACATTCTATCTATGGATGTTTCAAAGAAAACATCTATTGCAAGTCACATGATTTTTGCCACTGGAACTTCCAATCGACATATAAATGCACTCTCTCAATCTATATATCGAAATTTAAAAAACTCTGGATTTAAAGGTGCTAATATTGAGGGTGATAAATCTACTGGTTGGATTGTTATGGATTGTGGTGATATTATTGTTCATCTTTTTAAGAAAGAAGTTCGAGAATTTTATAATCTAGAAAAGATGTGGTCAGTTGACTTAGAGTCTTATAGTGAATGAAGATTCAAGTCTTATACTTAGATAAATTAAGATTTAAGTCTGAAAAAATATTGGCTGATACTTTCCTAGAAAGAATACAAGGTTCTGCAAAAAAGCTTATTGACCCTATAATCACTAAACAAATTACCATAAAGGAAATGGATCAAGAATTGGATAAGTCAAATTTAAATGTGTTGCTAGATGAAAAAGGTAAATACCTCAATTCAGTTGAATTTGCAGATTTCATCTTTAACACCTCACATAAAAAAATAAGTTTTTTCATCGGTAGCACACTTGGATTTAGTGATAAGGCAAAAGAAAAAGCTGGCTTACTTCTTTCAATTAGCCCAATGACACTTACTCATTCTTTTGCTACAATAATATTATTAGAACAAATTTATAGAGCTACAACTATTAAGATGAACCATCCCTATCATAAAATATAATATGAAAAAATTATCTTTATCTATATTCTTTGTTGTTTTTCTTTTTTCTTTTTCATTAAATGCAAGCAATGAAAACTTATATAAAAAACTAGATACTTTTGGAGATGTATTTCAAACAATACGCTCGAACTATGTTACGACAATAAATGAAGAAGAGGTAATAGAAGCTGCAATTAATGGCATGCTACAATCTCTTGATCCTCACTCTAGCTACATGAACCTAGATAATTACAAGGATATGCAAGAAGAGACAAATGGGAAATTTGGTGGCTTGGGAATTGAAGTAACAATGGAAAATGGGTTTGTAAAAATTATTTCTCCTATAGATGGAACTCCTGGGGCAAAAGCAGGAATACAACCTGGTGATTACATTACACATATTGATGATGAGAGTATATTTGGTCTTTCTCTTACAGAGGCTGTAGATCAATTAAGGGGATTGGTTGGAACCACAGTTAAACTTAAAATAGCAAGAGAAAATGAAGAAGAGCCACTTGATATTTCGATAACACGAGCAATTATTACTGTTGAAGCTGTGAAGTATAGAAAAGAAGGAAATGTAGGATATATTAAACTCATTTCTTTTAGCGAACAGGCTGACCGTGGAATTAAAAAAGCAATTAAGGCACTTACTACTGAAATTGGAAAAGATAAAATAATAGGCTTCGTGTTGGATTTAAGAAATAATCCAGGAGGTCTTTTAGGGCAATCTATCGAAGTAACAGATAATTTTTTAACTTCTGGAGAAATAGTTTCTACCAAAGGTAAAGATAAATCTAATATAGGATCTTTTAAGGCGTCACGAGGTGACATGACTAATGGTAAACCCATAATAGTACTTATAAATAGAGGTTCAGCTTCAGCATCTGAGATTGTAGCTGGAGCCCTACAAGATCATAAAAGAGCTATAATCGTGGGAGAGCAGTCTTATGGCAAAGGCTCAGTACAAACTATATTCCCTTTAAATGATCGAAGTGCAATCAGATTAACAACAGCCTTATATTATACTCCATCTGGTGATTCTATTCATAAAATTGGAATTACTCCTGATATAGAAGTTACAAGGTCAAAAAAATCTGATCCTGCTGATAACACAGATAATCAACTAGACTATGCTCTTGATCTCTTAATAAAAGATAGCATCATTAATTAAGATGGTATCTAGAGACTATAGGAGAGGTGTTGGTATGATGATTATTAATAATGAAAAGAAAATATTCATTGGCCAAAGACTTGATAAAGACCAATCTGCCTGGCAAATGCCTCAAGGAGGAATAGATAATGATGAAACACCAGAACAGACATGCAGGCGTGAACTTTTTGAAGAGACTGGAATTTCATCTAACTATGAGATCTTAAGTAAAACCAGAAATTGGTATAAATATGATCTTCCTACTAGTCTGCAAAAAAAACTTTGGAAGGGGAAATATAAGGGTCAAATCCAACAATGGTTTATTATAAAATTTTTTGGAAATGACACTGAAATAAATATTCATACCAAGCATCCCGAATTTAAAAATTGGAAATGGGCTGATCAAAATGAAATGTTGGAATTAATTGTTTCTTTTAAACGAGATCTTTATAAAAGCGCTTTAGAAGAATTTTCTGAATTTCTTTAAAATAATTAAATACTTAAAGATTTTAAGCTTTCTATTTTACCTTGAATCTTAATGTTGCTAACGTCATCTATTAACAGAGACTCTAGCTCATTAATTTTTGTATCAATAAAATTAGAACTAATATTTTCTTTTTCAGTTAACTCAACGGCAATAATTAATAAATTATTATCAATAAATTGCACAAAACCTTCATTTATATAAACACTTTTTTCATCACCATTTTCAAACACAATTGATATAAAGCCCGGCTTTACAGCTGAAATAAAACTTACATGATTAGCCAAAAAGCCCATATCACCTTCGGTTGCAGGAACTGTAACTAAAGATGCAGAGGTTTCTAAAAAAACTTTAGATGGTGTAACTAATTTTATACTAAAAGTTTCTGACATATTAATTAAGCTGCTGCATCCTCAGCCATTTTTTCAGCCTTCTTAACAGCCTCTTCAATTGTACCAACCATATAAAAAGCTGCCTCAGGCAAATGGTCATATTCACCTTTACAAATTGCATCAAAACCATTGATTGTATCTTCTAATTCAACATATTTGCCTGGTGTACCAGTAAATACTTCGGCAACAAAAAATGGTTGTGACATGAACTTTTGAATTTTTCTTGCTCTTGCAACAGCTAATTTGTCATCTTCGGATAGTTCATCCATACCTAAAATAGCAATAATATCTTGGAGAGATTTATAAGTTTGAAGAACTGATTGAACATTTCTTGCTACATTATAGTGTTTTTCTCCTAATATTCTTGCATCTAGAATTCTTGAAGTAGAATCAAGTGGATCAACTGCTGGATAAATTCCAAGTTCAGCAATTTGCCTAGATAAAACTGTTGTTGCATCTAAATGGGCAAATGATGTAGCTGGCGCTGGATCTGTTAAATCATCTGCAGGCACATAAATTGCCTGCACAGATGTAATTGAACCTTTATCTGTAGAAGTAATTCTTTCTTGTAACATTCCCATGTCTGTTGCTAATGTTGGTTGATAACCAACTGCAGATGGAATTCTACCCAAAAGAGCAGAAACTTCTGAGCCTGCTTGAGTAAATCTAAAAATGTTATCTACAAAAAATAAGACATCTTTCCCTTCTTGATCTCTAAAATATTCTGCCTGTGTAAGTCCCGTTAAAGCAACACGAGCTCTAGCACCTGGAGGTTCATTCATCTGTCCATAAACTAATGCACATTTAGACTTATCTCCTTCTAAATCAATAACACCCGATTCGATCATCTCATGATAAAGGTCATTACCCTCTCTTGTTCTTTCACCAACACCCGCAAACACAGAGTAGCCTCCGTGTGCTTTTGCAATATTATTAATTAGCTCCATAATAATAACTGTTTTACCAACACCTGCACCGCCGAAGAGACCAATTTTTCCTCCTCTTGAATATGGAGCCAATAAATCAACAACCTTAATTCCTGTGACAAGTATTTCTGTTTCTGTAGATTGATTTACAAATGCTGGAGCCTCTCTGTGGATATCCCATTTTTCAGCAGCTTTAATTTCTCCTCTTTCATCTATTGGATCTCCAGTTACATTCATTATTCTACCAAGAGTTTCTGGTCCAACAGGTACCTGAATTTGTTTTCCAGTATCTATTACCTCGTCTCCTCTAGCCATTCCATCTGATGAATCCATTGCTATAGTTCTTACACTAGACTCCCCAAGGTGTTGGGCTACTTCAAGAACCACATTTTTATCACCCACTTTAACTGTTAAGGCATTTAAAATTGCTGGTAAATTATCTTTAAATTTAACATCAACAACAGCACCAATTACCTGTGAAATAGTTCCTTTTATATTACTTGTCATATTTTCTCCTTTTTTTAAACTGCTTCTGCTCCAGAAATAATCTCAATTAATTCTTTTGTAATCACTGCTTGTCTAGAACGGTTATAGAATAGAGTTAAGCTATCAATCATGTCTGAGGCATTTCTAGATGCGTTATCCATTGCACTCATCCTTGATCCTTGTTCACTTGCTGAGCTCTCCAAAAGAGCTTTAAAAATTTGCACCGCAAAATTCAATGGTAATAGTTCTTCTAATATTTCTTTTTCATTTGGTTCAAATTCAAAAAATATATTATCTTTAGAAGTGTCTTCAGAGTTAGCATCCTTAGTCATTTCAGCTGGAATAACTTGTTGTTCTGTAGGAATTTGAGATATTATTGATTTAAATTTATTATAAAAAATGAGACACTTATCAAACTCATTGTTAAAATACATATCAATTATTTTATCTGAGATTTGTTTAGCATCCACATATTGAATTGTTTTAATTGAAGACATATCAATAATATCAACTATAAGTTCTCCATATTGTCTTTTAATAATGTCATAACCTTTTTTACCAACACATATAATTTTAACTTTTTTATTTTGCTTCTTTAGGTCAATAATTTTTTCTTTTAATGTTTTTGAAATTTGTGAATTAAACCCACCACACAGTCCTCTTTCAGAAGTAAATAATACAAGCATGTACGTACTATCATTTCCATCGCCAGCTAATAAATTTTTAGAATCGTCGGTAGAGTTAAAGCCTTTGGAAATTGAATCCATTAGGCTTTTCATATTATCTGCATATGGCCGCGATTGTTCCGCCGCTTCTTGGGCTTTTCTAAGCTTTGCAGCAGCCACCATTTTCATTGCTTTTGTTATTTTTTCTGTAGATTTAACACTAGCAATTCTTTTTTTTAAATCGTCTAAACTTGGCATAAGATAATTAAGCTTTTTTAAACTCCTCTATCGCACTGATTAAAGTTTTTTCAGCCTCATCATCTAAAATCCCTGTGCTATTTATCTTTATAATTAACTCTGGGTTTGAAGAGTTAATCTTAATAAAGAAATTTTTCTCAAAATCTTTAATCTGATTTAGCTCGAGGTCATCAAGATATCCTTTTACTCCAGCAAAAACTGAAATTACTTGCTCAGCAACTGTCATGGGTGAATACTGATCTTGTTTTAATAGTTCAGTTAATTTTGAGCCTCGATTCAGTAGGTTTTGAGTAGAAACATCTAAGTCTGATCCAAACTGAGCAAACGCAGCCATTTCTCTATATTGTGCTAACTCAAGTTTAATAGAACCTGAAACTTTTTTCATTGCTTTTGTTTGGGCAGCTGATCCAACTCTCGAAACTGATAGCCCTACATTAACAGCAGGCCTGATACCTTGGTTAAATAATTCTGTTTCTAAGAATATTTGGCCATCTGTAATACTAATAACATTCGTAGGTATAAAAGCACTCACATCATTAGCTTGTGTTTCAATGATTGGTAGGGCAGTTAGAGATCCACCACCATTTTCATCATTTAGCTTTGCAGCTCTCTCCAATAATCTACTGTGTAGATAAAATACATCACCAGGAAATGCTTCGCGGCCAGGAGGTCTTCTAAGTAATAGTGACATTTGTCTATATGCTACAGCCTGTTTAGATAAATCATCATAAACAATTAAAGCATGCATTCCATTATCTCTAAAATACTCTGCCATAGAGCAACCAGCGTAAGGTGCTAGGAATTGAAGCGGAGCAGGATCAGAGGCAGTAGCAGCAATTACAGTTGTGTATGCCATTGCACCTGCGTCCTCTAATGTTTTTACAATTTGAGCCACTGTAGATCTCTTTTGTCCTATGGCAACATAGAAACAGTATAGTTTTTTTGATTCATCTGGAGACTCATTAATTGATTTTTGGTTAATAATTGCATCAATTGCAACTGCAGTTTTACCGGTTTGTCTATCACCAATAATTAACTCACGTTGACCACGGCCAACAGGTATTAAGCTATCGATTGCTTTTAAACCAGTTTGCATTGGCTCAGAAACAGATTTTCTTGGAATAATTCCTGGAGCTTTTACCTCGATACGAGATCTGTTCTCAGAATTAATCGGTCCCTTACCATCAATAGGATTTCCTAATGCATCGACAACACGCCCTAATAATTCTTTACCTACAGGTACATCAACAATTGAATTAGTTCTCTTGACTGTGTCACCTTCTTTAATGCCAGAATCACCTCCAAATAAAACTACTCCAACATTATCGCTCTCAAGATTTAATGCCATTCCTTTAACACCATTACTAAATTCGACCATTTCTCCAGCTTGCACATTGTCTAATCCATATATTCTTGCAATACCGTCACCAACAGATAAAACCTGCCCGACTTCCAGTATTTCTGAATCTGATCCAAAATTTTTAATTTCTTCTTTTAGAATTTTTGATATTTCTGATGGTTGAATATCCATTATGCTACCTCTTTCATTTTAGCTTTTAATGCGTTTAATTTACTTTTAATTGTACTATCGATCATTTGACTTCCAATTTGAACTTTTAAGCCTGCAATCAAACTTTCATCTGTTTGCGTGTGTATAATAAATTCTGAATTGAACTTTTCTTTTAGTTTTTGTTTAATAGATTTGACTTGAATTTCTGATAATGCTTTTGCCGAAGCAACGTAAGCATTTTTTATTCCATTGAAATCAGCCAGTAGATCTCTATAACTTTTAATAATATCTTCTAAGTTACTTATACGTCCTTTTTTTGTAACTACTCCTAAAAAATCTTTTGTTAACTTAGATAGCTCAAGTTTATCTGAAATAATGTCTAATAAACTGATCTTGTTAAAGTTTTTAATAGATGGATTTTTTATAAAGGATGCAAACTCATTATGCTCTAATAAAAGTTCCATTATTTTATCCAAATCAACAGAAATGCTATCTAATACCTTTGCTTCTTTAGCTAGTTGGAATAGTGCATTGGCATATCTTGAGGCTGAAGCTGAATGACTCATTTTTGACATTAGTCGCTATTTTTTGATTAGTTTTAAAGTCATTGCGTATCATTAAGTATAGGATTTTTCAAGCACTTGAATGTCATTAGTGCTCTTTTTATGTGAAGTTATGAGGATCAATATCAGTTGTAATCAAAACAGTTGATGAACGTGGCACCTTAGCAAGCCAATGCTGTATAATTTTTTGTATTTTTCTGCCTTTTTTCTCATGAATTAAGAATCTAAGCCTATGTTTACCCTTTAATCTAGATAGTGGTGCTGGAGCCGGTCCATAAAAATCTACATTATCTATTTTGGGCATAGACTGAGATAACCTCAAGCAAACTTGCTGTACTTCAGATATATTACTACCTGAAACGATAATTGCTGCCATTTTTGAAACTGGAGGGAGATTTGCATTCATTCTAATTTTTAATTCTTTTTTATAAAATTGCTCTCTATCCATTTTAGTTAAATCTTTTATTGTTTCGTTTTCAGGGAAGTAAGTTTGCAAATAAACATCACCTGCTATATTTCCTCTTCCTGCCCTACCTGCTACCTGATAAAGCATTTGATAGGTCTTTTCAGATGCTCGTAAATCTCCACCTCTTAATGTCATGTCGGCATCAACCACTCCTACACATGTTAAATTAGGAAAATGATATCCTTTAGTTATAAGTTGAGTTCCAATGATGATATCAAATTTATTATTAAATATTTTTTCAACTTTATCATTAAGATCATCATTTGATTTTATATGATCGCTAGAAAAAAGACATATTTGTGCAGTTGGAAAATCTCTTGCAATTTCATTATAAATTTTTTCTATACCTGCTCCATAATCGACAAAAGAATCATCTTCATTATTACAACTCTGGCATTTAATTTTGAATGAGCCTAATTTATAACCACAATGATGACATAGTAACTTCTTATCTTTTAAATGTTCAACAAGATAACTAGAACAATTTTTACATGTAAATTTATGGCCACAACTTTTACAAATAATCATAGGTGCATAACCTCTCTTATTGATAAATAGAAGTGACTGTTCTTTTTTTGACAGTCTACTTTTTATAATTTTTTTTAATTCTTCAGATACCCAATTATTCTTCTTAAGCTTTGATTTTTTCATATCTATTATCTGAATTTTAGGCTCAGGCGTTTTTGAAAATTTATTTTCTAATCTAATATGAAAATATTTTTTTTGATTAATATTATAAATAGTTTCAAGGGATGGTGTCGCACTAACTAGCACAACTGTAAACTTTTCTATTGAAGCTCTTACAACCGACATATCTCTGGCATTATATATCCCTTTTTCTTCTTGCTTATAAGAAGAGTCATGCTCCTCATCAACTACAACCATACCAAGATTTTTATATGGTAAAAATAAAGCAGATCGAGTTCCAACTAATATTTTAGTGTCTCCAGATAAAATTCTATGGATAATTTTTTTCTTTTTTGAGGGTGTAATTTTACTATGCCAAATATCTGGTGAATATCCGAATCTTTTTTCAATTCTATTAATAAACTCATTAGTTAAAGATACTTCTGGAAACATTATTAAAGATTGTTTTTTATTTGCTATATTTTTTTCAATTAATTGAAAGTACACTTCTGTTTTTCCAGAGCCTGGCATGCCATCAAGTAGAATTGTTGAATAATCATTATCTTGAATAATAGCTTCTATCTCTACCTTAGCTTTATTTTGTGTTGCATTAAGTTCTAGTTGATTAGCCACAGCTTGCTCGATATTTGTCTCAACCTCATCTTTCAAAAGAAAGTAGGTGTCACTTTTTGGTAAAATCATTTTTAAGACCTGACCTTTAAAAATAAGATTATAAGAGGCAATCCAATCTAAAAACTTTAGTATTTTTTGAGGCAATGTATAATTTGAAACATCGGCAATAGATTTAATTTTATTAAGATCTACATTTGTAGTTTTTCCAATACTTCTTACGACGCCTAAGTATTTTTTGCTTCTAAATGAAACTAATACTATAGAACCAATTTTAATTTGTTGCTCTTCAGTAAAGGCATAAGTGAACTCTTGATCTAGAGGATATGCAACTAAAATGTTGGCAAAATTGGTCATACTAGGCAATGAATTCATATGTAATATTTTTGTTTCATGTTATAAGTATAGCAGTAAATATAAATCAAAATAGTATGGACTTTTTTTTAGATACGGCAGAAGTAGATGTTATAAAAGATCTAAGTGAAACAGGCTTAGTAGATGGCATTACTACCAATCCGTCTCTTGTGGCAAAATCTGGACAAGACTTCTTTTCTGTTTTAGAAAAAATTTCTAGAATTATTGATGGTCCTATAAGCGCAGAAGTTACAGCAATTGACACTGAAGGAATGATTAATGAAGGCTTAAAGTTATCAAAGATTGCAAAAAATATTGTTGTGAAATTGCCTCTAACTTTAGAGGGACTTAAGGCGTGTGTATTCTTAGTAAATAAAAAAATAAGGACGAATGTGACGCTTTGCTTTTCAGCAAATCAGGCTCTTCTGGCTGCTAAATCTGGAGCAACATATGTATCACCTTTTATTGGTCGGCTAGATGATATTGGTGAAAATGGATTAGATTTGATTAGCAATATAAAATCTATCTATTCGAACTATATAGCATTAAATACTAAAATTTTGGTTGCCTCTGTAAGGAGCCTGGATCATATAGCAAAATCAGCAATCATTGGTGCAGACACTGTTACGCTCCCGCCTAAAGTTTTTTTAGAAATGTATGATCACGAATTAACAAAAAAAGGTCTTGATGCTTTTCTTAAAGATTGGGCAGAAACTAAACAATCAATTTTGTAACTTATTCTTAGGTGGAAGAATTTATATTAAAAAAAGATTTTTTAGATTGGATAGGTAATTTAAAAAATCTCAAAGGATTGAGTGAAAATACTTTATCTGCATATCAAAGAGATGTTAAAAAATTTATTGTTTTTCTTACAAATTACCTTGGTAGCGACCCAAATTTAGTTGACTTAAGCAATCTCACAAATACAAACTTTAGGGGATATCTTGCGGAACAGAAAAACTTAGGTAATTCCAATGTGTCTATAGGAAGGCAAATATCTTCACTCAAATCATTTTTTAACTACCTAATAAGAATAAAAAAAATTAATAACTCACCAATTATTGCATTGAAAGGCCCTAGGCATAAAAAGAGTCTCCCTCGTCCTATTATGGCTGATCTCGCAATTGCAGTTATTAAAGAGGCTAAAAATATAGATGATGAAAAATGGATAGGTCAACGCAATCAAACAATTTTATTATTACTTTATGGTTGTGGATTAAGAATATCAGAGGCATTAAACTTAAATTACTGCGATATGACAACGAATGATTATTTAGTTATAAAAGGAAAAGGTAATAAAGAACGGATTGTACCTGTAATGGATTATATAAAAAATAGTATTTCTGATTACATTAAAGTTTGTCCATTTGAATTCAGTAATGAGGACCCTTTATTTCTGGGCAAAAGAATGAAAAGATTAAGTCCAAGAATAATTCAATATGCATTAGAAAAAATTCGAGTTGTACTATCATTACCGGAAACAGCAACTCCACACGCATTACGACACTCATTTGCTACACATTTGCTTGAAAATGGCGGGGATTTAAGAACTATTCAAGAGCTACTAGGTCATAGTAGTTTATCTACAACACAAAGATATACCAAAGTAGAAAATTCACAGTTACTAAACATCTATACAAAAACTCATCCTTTGGCTAAAAATAAATGAATGAATAACCCAATAGAAAAATGGCACAAGGTCTTGGTAAGTCAAGATCACAGCCTATTAAAGTCTATTCTTGCTGAAGATGT
Source organism: Pelagibacteraceae bacterium AG-422-B15 (assembly GCA_905182345.1). Taxonomy (GTDB): domain Bacteria; phylum Pseudomonadota; class Alphaproteobacteria; order Pelagibacterales; family AG-422-B15; genus CACCCN01. The sequence continues at coordinate 770 of CAJJBG010000014.1, read as the reverse complement.
AGTCTTCTATTCCCCAGTAGTTTTTACTCCACAAAAAGGAAAGAGCTTAACATTGCTTTACTTAATGGCAGCATCTCAAGTTTTTAATAACAAGTCTTTCACTTATATCAAAGAAATTATAAATGAAAATCATGCAACTCTTGAATTTGAAGTAAATATTAAAGGCATAGAAATTAATGGCATTGATTTAATTACTTGGAATGAGGAAGGAATGATTATTGAATTTAAAGTTTTTATAAGACCCCTACAGGGTGTCAATATAATTCACAAAATGATGCAACAAATGATTGAAAATTTTACTAAAAAATAAAGTTTATGAATAAGGTCTTAAAGCATCCTTTAACTCACATGATTATATTCTGTTATAAAAAATATTTTTGAATTCAATAAGCCCATTATCTAAATATAGGTACGGCTTAAGCTCTTAATCTCTGCTCTTAGATTTTTTAAACATTCCTTTGCTCGAACTTGCAAAACTCTTTTTGCCTGAAAATGATTTCTTCTTTGAAGAGCTATAAAATCCCTCAGATCTTCCTTCAGTTTTTTTCTTAAATGGTTTCTTAAAACCACCTTCTTTTGAATCAGAGTCTCCAAATGATCTTTTCTTAAATGGTTTCTTAAAACTACCTTCTTTTGAATCAGAGTCTCCAAATGATCTTTTCTTAAATGGTTTCTTAAAACTACCTTCTTTTGAATCAGAGTCTCCAAATGATCTTTTCTTAAATGGTTTCTTAAAACCTTCGCTCCTACCTCCAAAACTTTTACTTCTA
>CAJJBG010000013.1 GCA_905182345.1 Pelagibacteraceae bacterium AG-422-B15 | reverse complement strand
GATTACTTTAATAATAACAAAGGAGATCGAAATGCCTAATAATAAAAAATTTAATCCAAGTGAATCAGTTCACCCAGCTACCCTAGTATTACACGGTGGTGACTATAGATCTGATCCAACTACCAATGCAGTTGCGGTACCAATATACCAAACAACCTCATATCAATTTAATGATACTGAGCACGCAGCAAATCTTTTTGCACTAAAAGATTTTGGAAACATCTACTCAAGAATAATGAATCCAACGCTTGATGTTTTAGAAAAACGAATAGCAGCTCTTGAGGGTGGCGTTGGTGCGTTAGCTTTAAGTTCTGGCCAATCGGCTTCAGCTATAAGCGTTCAAAACCTTGCACGCTCAGGAGATAATATTGTCTGTTCAACCGATGTTTACGGCGGAACCTTCAATTTATTTTCAAATACTTTAAAAGATCAAGGTATTGAAGTAAGATTTGCTGATCCTAGTGATCCTGAAAATTTTAGAAAATTAACAGATGACAATACTAGGGCTTACTATGGAGAAAGCTTGCCAAATCCAAAGTTAAAAGTTTTCCCCATTAAAGAAGTTGCTGATATAGGTAAGGAATATAATATTCCATTAATTATCGATAATACTGCTGCTCCTGTCATTTGTAAGCCTATTGAACATGGTGCTACCATAGTTGTTCACTCACTTACTAAATTTATTGGTGGCCATGGAACTTCTATAGGTGGAATTATTGTTGATAGTGGAAAATTTGATTGGGCTAAAGATCCTAAAAGAATTCCGACTTTAAATGAACCTGATCAAAGTTATCACGGCGCAGTGTGGACAGAAGCAACAAAACCTTTAGGTCCTATTGCATATATTATTAGAGCAAGAGTTGTTCTATTAAGAGATCTTGGTTCTGCCCTTTCTCCATTTAATGCCTTTCAAATTATTCAAGGGCTTGAAACATTAAGCCTTCGTATGGAAAGACATTGTGATAATGCTTCGAAAGTTGCAGATTTTTTATCCAGTCACAATAAGGTAACAAAAGTTATCTTTGCCGGAAAAGAAGAAGGGATTGCAGCTGAAAGATCAAAAAAATATCTTAAGGGAGGTTTTGGAGCTCTGCTTGGTTTTGAATTAAAGTCAGGCAAACAAGGTGGACAAAAATTCATTGAGAATTTAAATATGCTTTATCACGTTGCCAATATCGGTGATTCAAGAAGTTTAGCTATACACCCCGCCTCAACTACACACTCACAGCTATCTGATACTGATATGAAAGCTGCAGGAGTTAGCCCAAGCTATGTAAGACTTTCAATCGGCCTTGAACATGTAGATGATATTATAGCAGATATATCTAATGCACTTGATGCTGCTTAAAGATTTTATCCAGGCAAAGTTTTAATCTGACTTTGCCTGGGCAAATACAGCAACTGAACAGGTGTAAACTAGCATAGCATAAATTAAAATTGAGTTACCTTGATGTAATAAAGCTAAGTGCCAAGGTATATTTTGATAAGTCATTAATATGCCAAGACACATCTGAATTAAGAATAAAATATTAATTATTACTACTGTTCTTCTATAGTTTTTCAGAAAAAAATTATTAAAAACTCTATAATTTATCAACAAGATTACCAAAGAAATTAATGCTGCAAAGGTCCTGTGAAAGAAAATTATAAAATCTCCATTTTCAAAAAAGTTAGAGATTAAGGGGTTTTCAGAAAAAATATTAGAAGGAATTAAATTACTGTTATAATTTGGCCAAGTATTATAAAGAAGTCCTGAATCTGTTCCCGAAACATACGCTCCATAAAATATTTGTATAAATATTAGCACAAGAAGTATTAAAAAGTATTTTGACTCATTTTTTTCTTCTTTTGATATAAAAATACTACTCTCTAATGTTTTTTTCTTTACATAAAATGTAAGTGTTAAACCCAGTATTAGAAATGCTGTTATTAAATGAAAACTCAATCTGTACTGACTAACATCAACGCGATCAACTAAACCACTTTTAACCATGTACCAGCCAATTATTGCCTGAAGCATTCCAAGAAAACCTATACTAACAATGTAGGGCAAATCTAGTCTTACGACCTTATTTTTCATCAATAAAAAAAACAATGGAATAATAAAAACAAGGCCTATAAATCTGGCAAAAAATCTATGAAACCATTCCCAAAAATAAATATGCTTAAACTCATTTAAGGTCATTGTATTATTTATTAACTTGAATTCATCAATTAACTTATATTTTGCAAATTCTTCTAACCATGCAACTTGAGTTATTGGAAAAAGCACCCCTGATATGGGTTTCCATTCAGTTATCGAAAGGCCTGAATCAGATATTCTAGTATACCCACCAATTAATATAATTAATGAAACACATATCATTAACGCTATGAGCCATATGGAAAATAGGTTGATTTTATTTGATATCATCTTTAAGTATCATTTTATGATTAAGTTAAAAAAAATGCTAAGTATTATTGTATTTCTAGTTCTTACATTAATATATGTTTTAGTAATTATGACTTTTTTACAAAAATTCAATGATACTTGGATTTTTAATAATTGGATATTAGAGTTAATAGTGTATTTTATATTAGGTAATTTATGGGTTTTTCCATCTATGTACATATTAAAACCATTTAAAAAATAAAATGAAAAAAAAAATTAATAATCTAAAAGATGTAAGGAATGCAATTGACGCAATTGACAATAAGATCTTTCCATTAATGATTAAAAGATCACAATTAGTGAACAATGCCTTGGAGTTAAAATCATTAAAATCTGAGATAAGAGACCCTAAAAGAATAAAGCAGATATTAGATAAGATTGAAAAAAAATCAGCACAATATGACGTTAACAAGAAGTTGCTTCGATTAATTTGGAAATCAATGATCGAGTGCTATATTGAGCATGAAAATAAAGAGTTCAAAAAAAGAAAATAATTAGAATTTACTTACTATGTGGAGGGAGTTTCTTTTCAACAAACCACTCATGCTTCATAGTGGCGGGATTGTACTTCTTCATTCTTAGCTTTTCTTTAGATTTTTCACCACCAGTAGGCTTTTTTGCATAGTAATAGAATTTACTATCCGTCTTCTCTTCTGGTACTAACCTTATTTTTATAGTTGATTTCTTAGCCATTTGATTACTTTACTTTGAACTTATTTTATTTTGAAGCTCAACAAGATTTTGCATAACATCCATAAGCTTTTTTCTTTTGTTGTCACTTAATGATTCTGCTGCCCTAGAAAGAACTTCAGGTTCAGGATTATAGTTATTTTCATTGCCTGTAAAGGATTTTTGTTCAATCTTCATATTTGCTTTAGTATTACTAAAAAGTATATTTTTTGACCCATTTTCCTTTATAACTTTCTGTACCCCTCTAATAGTATAACCATCACTATAAAGTAGATTTTTTATCCCTTTCAATAAATCAACATCTTCCGGCCTATAGTATCTTCTTCCACCGCCTCTTTTTATTGGTTTAATTTGTGAAAATTTAGTTTCCCAGAATCTTAAGACATGCTGGGGTAATGATAAGTCCTTTGAAACCTCACTAATTGTCCTAAATGCCTCTGGTGATTTAATCGCCATATATTATATTAATTATTCTCACTATTTAAATTATTAGAATTTGATAATTCGGCTACTTCTGATTTTAACACGTTAGAAGGTCTAAATGTTACAACCTGTCTTGCACTGATTGGCACCTCCTCGCCTGTCTTTGGATTTCTACCGATTCTTTCATTCTTACTTTTTACGATAAAAGTACCAAAAGAGGATATTTTAACATCTCCACCATAAATTAAACTCTTAGAAATTTCATTAAAAACTAAGTCAACTAATGTAGAAGATTCATTTCTAGATAAGCCAACATTTTTATACACAGCTTCACTTAGAGATGATCTTGTGGTTGAGTTTTTTTCCATATATATAAAAATTATATTTAATAAATTATTTAATAACAACACTTTATTTACCTTATTTAACAAATAAACACCCTTGTTGTTTTTTTGATATTACTATTAATATTTTTCTAAATTTTCTCTAATTTTTTCATTTACATTGCTACTAATTAACAAATACATTAAGTCTGCAGCATAGGCTATTCCTACATAATCTGATGCACCATGGCATTTAATCACTGGAGCATTTAATCCAACAAAGATTCCACAATTATGTATCCTGGGATCTAATTTGTCTTTTAATGATTTCAAAGCAAGGGATGCAAAAAAGGAACCTATTTTCGAAAAAAAAGAGCTGCTGAGTGCGCTTTTAAGGAAATTTTGAATCATCCTTGCAGTTCCTTCTGCAGTTTTCAGTGCAATATTACCCGTAAATCCATCTGTTACCACAACATTAGTTATACCTAAGGATATGTCGCTACCTTCTACAAAGCCAAAATAATTTAAGTGACCTTTTTTATCCAACTCAATGAGGTCAGAGGATGCTTTTTGTAAAATCTCATTACCTTTCGTATCTTCTTTGCCTACATTAAGAAGACCTACAGATGGGTCTTTAATTTTTAGCAATATAGATGCAAGGCTTGCCCCTAAGATAGCATTATCGATTAAATACTGATAATCTGATTTAATATTAGCCCCAAGATCTAGCACGATTGATTCACTTTTTATATTAGGCCAAATCGAGGCTATTGCAGGTCTTTTAATGCTAGTTAGTGTTTTTAAGTTAAAGAGCGCTAAAGCCATCAATACTCCAGTGTTGCCACAAGAAAGGACCGCATCAGATTTGCCAATCTTGACTGAATCGATAGATCTAAACATACTCGAATCTTTTTTCGACTTCATCACTTCGCTAGGCTTGTCAGTCATCTCCACTGATTCAATACAATCAAAAATTTTAACGTTGTCTGCTAAGGCTTTATATTTTTTTAACTCATTAGTTATATCAGTTTTTTTACCAAACAAATTAAAGTGATAGTTTTCATTTCTTAAAAAAGAAATATTTAGTCCCTTAATTATGTTATATAATGAAGTTTCACTTCCAAGAGTGTCAACTGCTATACTAACTATTTCATTTTTTTCTATCATAAATTTTATTTTTTAAATTGAAATAAGTTAGCAGTATTTACTTTTAATGTATTATCTTTAAAAAAATTAATATTATCAATTAAGTATTTTTCCCAAAAATCAATATATTTATCGTTTTTAATTTTGCCTTTATATACATTATTAAATATTGATTCTCTGATTAGCTTGTTATCATTATTATTATAATCTTCTATACCCATACTATAATTAGATATTCTTCCATAGAATGCTCTAATAAAATGCTTCATTCTTTTATTAACTGCAATGTCGCCAAATCCCATTTCTCTTAAATTATTATCAAAATCTAAAAACATATGGTCAAAGAGTCCTTGGGCAAGGTCTGATTTTTTTTCACCCATCTCAACAAAAAAATGAAAAATAATAAAAGAATGGAGTATTATAACATCAAATCGACCTTCAACTGTATCTTCAACTTCATATTCTAAAAAAAAACACTTATTTCTGGAGGTTTTGACTATATTCGTATAAATATTTTCTATTAAATTTTTATTGTATGAATTGGACATGTATTCCCTTTATGAAACTAGCAGTTATAATAGTAAGTATATCATTATTTTTGATTAGTTGCTCCCCTATAATTCAAGGTCATGGGTTTCAAGTTGCAGATATTGTAAACAAGGAACCTCAAGAAATTGGCAAGTCAACAAAAGGTGATGTCCTGTTATCATACGGAACACCTTCAGTTAAAATCGAAGATATTGATAATACATGGCTATATATTTCAAATACAAAACAAAAGAATGTTTTTTCAAAAGATGATCTTGGTGAACAAGTTATATTTGCTTTTAAATTTGATGAAAATGATGTTCTAACTTCTCAAACTTTTTATGATAAAGATGGCTCTATAGATATACTCATAGACAAAAGCTATACGCATGATGATTCTGGTAAATACACCTTATTAGATCAAATCTATGACGCGTTCACGCGTGGTTTGTAATCTAATTAATGTTGGCTTAAAAATGCTAGTAATAACAATGCAACAATATTTGTAATTTTAATCATTGGATTGATTGCTGGACCAGCTGTATCTTTATAAGGATCACCAACAGTATCGCCTGTAATCGCTGCTTTGTGCGCTTCAGATCCTTTGCCACCAAAGTTACCATCCTCAACATATTTTTTTGCGTTATCCCAAGCACCACCGCCAGCAGTCATTGAAATTGCAAGGAACATTCCTGTAACAATAACTCCTAGTAACATAGCGCCTAAAGCAGATGCTGCAGCATTTTGATCAGCCACTAAAGATACCAAATAGAATAAAACTATAGGCGATAACACTGGTAAAATAGAAGGTACTATCATCTCTTTAATTGCAGCTTTTGTTAAGAGGTCAACAGATTTTGCGTAATCAGGTTTTGTCTCGCCTGTCATAATTCCTGGGTTTTCAGCAAATTGCGTCCGAACCTCTTCAACAACAGCTCCGCCAGCTCTACCAACAGCCATCATGCCCATAGAGGCAAATAGGTAAGGCAATAAACCACCAACTAATAATCCAATAACAACATAAGGATTCTCTAATGAGAAGTTTGGTTGAATAGTTTCAATTAACTTAAGGTCTTCTGTATAAGCTGCGAAGAGAACTAATGCTCCTAATCCAGCTGAACCGATAGCATAGCCTTTTGTAACTGCTTTAGTTGTATTCCCTACAGCATCTAAGGCATCAGTAGTCTTTCTAACCTTTTCATCTAAGTTAGCCATTTCAGCGATACCACCCGCATTGTCTGTAACGGGTCCATAAGCATCAAGTGCAACAACCATTCCTGCTAATGAAAGCATTGATGTGACTGAAATAGCAATTCCAAATAGTCCTGCTAATTTGTATGTAACTATAATTCCAACAACAATTATTAATGCAGGTATTGCAGTTGCTTCCATTGAAACTGCAAGTCCTTGAATGACATTAGTTCCATGTCCAGTTGTAGATGCTTTTGCTATACTCTGAACAGGTCTGTAATTAGTTCCTGTATAATATTCTGTAATCCAAATTAATAGCCCAGTAATTATAAGACCAACGATTGCACAGTAATATAATGACTGGCCTGTAAAAGTTATATCACTTCCATTTGGAGTAAAAGAAGTATCAAAACCAATAACGTAATTAGTAACTGGATACATAATTACTAAAGAAAACAATGCAGAAGCTATAAAGCCTTTGTACAAAGCACCCATGATATTATTTGATTTACCTAGCCTTACAAAGAAAGTTCCAACAATAGAAGCTATTAAACAACTACCGCCGATTGCAAGAGGATAAATTAGCATCTCAGTATTGCCTACAAAAAATATTGTTGATAGAACCATTGTGGCAACAATTGTTACTGCGTAAGTTTCAAATAGATCTGCTGCCATTCCAGCACAATCACCTACATTATCTCCAACATTATCAGCAATAACTGCGGGGTTTCTTGGGTCATCCTCAGGAATTCCAGCTTCGATTTTACCAACTAAGTCAGCACCAACATCAGCGCCTTTAGTAAAAATTCCACCACCTAATCTAGCAAAAATAGAAATTAATGAAGCACCAAAACCTAATGCAATAAGTGAATGCTTCATAACCTCAGGACTAACTGCATACATATCTAGGAAATAGTAATAAACTGTAATGGATAGCAAGGCTAAACCAGCAACAAGCATTCCTGTTACTGCACCAGCTTTAAATGCAACATTAAGTCCTTTAGCTAAACTTTCTGAGGCTGCTTGGGCTGTTCTAACGTTTGCTCTTACTGAAATCAACATTCCTATATATCCAGCAGCACCAGATAAAATGGCACCTATTAAATAACCACCAACAACCCAATAATCTCCGAAGAATAAAAACATTAAAACACAAATCACTGCACCAACTATAGCGATGGTTGTGTACTGTCGATTTAAGTAAGCCTGTGCGCCTTCTTGAATTGCAAGAGATATTTCTTGCATCTTCTCGTTGCCTGCATTGCTTTTTAAAACTGAGCTACCTGCCCAATAACCATAAACTAAAGATAGAATTCCACTTAAAATTACAAGATTAATAATCATTATACTTTTTACTCCCAGAGTTGCTAAAATTTAGCTGAACATGCCAAAAAAATGCCAGATAAGCAATGTTTTTTTTTATTAAAAAACATAGCTTAATTAGTTTAAAATTAACCAAGAATGGCTTTATAGGCTGTCAAGAACCCCATTAACTAGTTTTGATTCTTTTCCAGTAAAAAAAATGTGACAAATATTTAAGTATTCATTGATAATAATTTTTTTTGGCACCATTGGTCCAAACTTAATTTCATATACAGCCATCTGCAATATTGCATGAATTAAGTTATCTAACTTATCGAAACTTCTTGTGCTAGTTAGACTTGTTCGTATTAAAAGATCAATTTGGCTGACATTTTCTAAGTAGCCATTAATAATTTTTTCTGCATAATTAAAATTAGGTTTTTTCTTTAATTCCTCAAGTCCCGGCTGATGCATTGCATCTTCTAGGATAGATTTAATAGAATTTTCATTGCTTAATTCATTAATAGAAATTTGATACAACGCCTGAACAGCAAGTAGTCTTTGTAAAGATTTTGGGTCTGACATAAGTTTTATAAAAATTAAATTTTTATATATTTCCTAATACTGAGATTATTGCGTCCACAGCTTCTGCAGCTCTATTTTTTGAACCTTTGGTTCTGGCAATTGCCTGTTTCAAATTATTGCAACTTAAAACTGCGTTACCAACTGGCTTTAAATTATCTGTTGATATATTTAATAGAGAATTTGTTATGGTGCTAGCAATTACTTCATTGTGACTGGTTTGACCTTTGATAATACACCCAAGTGCAATTGCTCCGTCATACTTTTCTTTCTTTAATTTTATAGCAATCAATGTTGGAATTTCTAAAGCACCTTGCACTCGATAAATCTTATAAGAACAATCATGCTTTTTAAGTTGAAATTCTGCAGATTTAATCATTGCAGTTGTTATGTCTTTATAGAAACCAGAAGCAACTATTAATACTTTGTATTTATTTTTTGACATTTATTTTTTAAGCCAAGTCTTTTAAAAACTTTGTTTCAATAATATTGATTCCATAAGCATCAAGTCCAACAAACTTCCAATCAGTATTTGTTAATAAGATCATCTCTTTTACACCAAGCTCATATAAGATCTGGGCACCCATGCCAAATACTCTAAGTTCACTTTGCTTATCATTTTCAATATCTTTTACTGATTTTGATATTGATGACTTTGAAGAAAGATAATTATTTATCACTGAGGTACCACTGTCTCTTACTAAGATTAATATTCCTCGTTGTTCTTTATTTATTATGTCAATAGTTTGCTTGAGAGATTCATTTCCACTGCCATACTCACCAATTAAATCATCAAAATAACTTATAACATGAACTCTAACTATTACTGGCTTGCCGTCTCCTATATTACCTTTAGAAAGTACAATTTGCTCAGTTTGATCAAAAGAATTATCAAACACTTTAACATCAAACTCTTTGCCATCCTTAAGAACTATTTTTTCATCAAGTGCTTTGTTTATAAAAGTATCATTTCTTCTTCGATAGGTAATTAAATCAACTATTTTTCCAATTTTTATATTATGTTTTTTACTAAAACTCACAAGATCTGGAATCCTTGCCATTGTTCCATCGTCATTCATAATTTCACAGATTGTCCCTGCCGGCTCAAAACCTGCTAATCTTGCCAAGTCTACTGATGCTTCTGTATGTCCAGCTCTAACAAGAACTCCACCATCTCTAGCGACCAATGGAAAGACATGGCCTGGGCTGGTAATATCATTTTGTCCTTTTGAAGGATCTATTGCAGATGCTATCGTAGTAGCTCTATCTTGAGCTGAAATTCCAGTAGTAACACCTTCAACTGATTCTATTGAAATAGTGAATGCAGTTGCATCTCTGTGTTGATTATTCTGAGCCATAAGAGGCAAATTTAATTTTTTAACTCTATCTGCTGTTAAGGTTAAACAGATTAAACCTCTGCCATGTGTTGCCATAAAGTTAACTGCATCTGCATCAGCTTTTGCTGCAGGTATAATTAGGTCACCTTCATTTTCACGATCTTCATCGTCGACCATGATAACCATTTTACCATTTTTTAAATCTTCAATAATTTCTTCTATTGATGAAGTAATATTATCTACCATAAATACATATAATTAATTTTTTGAACTCGTAACATATCTTGCTAACATATCAACTTCAATATTAACTATGTCTCTAATCTTAATATCTTTAAAATTTGTATGATTCCAAGTGTAATCAACGATATTTACATAAAAACTGTCTTTTGTAACCTTATTGACAGTTAATGATATTCCATTAATAGAAATAGACCCTTTTTTGGTTAGAAATTTCTTAATTTTATTTGGAAGAGAAAATTCTATTATGTAGGATTTACCGACTTTTCTTATGGATTTTAATTTTACTTTAGTGTCAACATGCCCAAAGACAAAATGCCCACTAATTTCATCGCCGACTTTTAGTGATTTTTCAAGATTAATTTTTGAACCTACCTTTAAACTTGAAAAGTTAGTGCACTCAATTGTTTCATTTGAAACATCAAAACTTAAATATAAAAATTTACCAGTCTTTTTAATTGTATGTACTGTTAGACAAATACCATTACAACAGATAGAACTGCCATCTTTTAGATCTTTTTTTAAAAAACTTGTTTGAATAGTAATACACTGATCACCCTTATCTTCTATTTTAACAACTTTTCCAACTTGTTCTACTATACCTGAAAACATATTTTACTTTCTTTTATAAATTTCAAGAGTATCAGATTGAATTTGCATATTGCTTACTAAGCTTAATTCTTTTATTGAACTCATTTTTGAAATATTTAAATTAGATACAGCATTTAAGCCTTCTTTTCCAATTATTTTACTAGCTCTAAACCAATAAAGCTTATCTACTAATTTTTTATCAATTAATTGGGTAATAAGCTCAGCACCGCCTTCGACTAAAACTCTTTGTGCTCCAAGTTCACACATTTTGATTGCTACGTCATTTAAATCTAAAGATTTATTTATATAATTGACTGGAATTAAAATTATTTTATTTTTATTATATTTTTTTAACTTATTTTTCTCAATGTTTTTATTATAAAAAATATATACGTTTCTTTTTGTAGGCTTAAAAATTTTTTTGTTAAGTGGGATTTCTAAATTTGAATCTAAGATAAATATATCTGGGGAAAATGGACTTAATCCAGCTAACCGACAATGAAGGTCAGGGTTATCAATTATAATAGTATTTTTACCTACAAGCAGTGAATCAGATTTAAATCTTAAATAATGACCATGACTCCTAGAGAGCTCATTTGTAATCCATTTACTTTTACTGCTTAAAGTGGCAATTTTAGAATCCAAAGTAGAAGCAATCTTAATTGTAATATTTGGTTTATTATTTATTTTAGAATTGAAAAAAATTTTATTTAAATCACTTACTCCTTTATGTTCCTTATTTAATAAAACTTTTACCTTATTAAGTTTAAGCTTTTCAATGCCTTTGCCATTAACTAATGGGTTTTTATCAATATCTCCAATGTAAACTGTGCGAATGCCAGCATTGATAATGCTATCAACACAAGGGTTTGTCTTGCCAAAATGACTACAAGGCTCAAGAGTACAAAACAACTCAGCGCCTTTTAATAAGGACTTATCTTTAACACCATTCAAGGCATGAATTTCAGCATGTGGCCTTCCCAATGGCTGTGTCCACCCTCTTGAAATAATTTTATTATTTTTAACGATGATACAGCCTACAGGTGGATTTGAAGCTGTGGTTCCAACTGCTCTACTCGCCATTCTGTAAGCTAGTTCCATAAAAAAATTCTGTGTAGACAGAGTTATTTTCTACTCCTTATTATCACTAATTACACCAATAAATTCTTCGAAATCTTTAGCTTCTCTAAAATTTTTGTAGACAGAGGCAAACCTTACATACGCTACAGAATCTAAGCCTTGCAGTCCTTCCATAACAATCTCACCAACAACTTCTGATGCAATATCTGTTTCCCCTAAACTTTCTATTCTTCTTACGACGCCGCTAATCATTCTATCAACTCTATCAGGATCTACAGGTCTTTTTCTTAAGGCAATTTGAATAGATCTTTCTAGCTTATCTCTAGTAAAGGGAACTTTTTTTCCATTTTTCTTAACTACAGTAAGTTCTCTTAATTGAATTCTTTCAAAAGTTGTAAAGCGCGCACCACAGTCTAGGCAAAATCTTCTTCTTCTGATTGCAGAATTGTCTTCTGTTGACCTAGAATCTTTTACTTGAGTATCTTCATTACCGCAAAATGGACATTTCATAATATTTCTTTCTTAATTGTAGATTGGATATTTGTCACAAAGTTCTTTTACTTGAGCTTTCACACTTTCTTCTGCTTTACTATTATCATCTGAATTTTTTTGTAGACCCTCTAGGGTTTCAGCAATTAAATTTCCAACTTTAATAAAATCATCATTATTGAAACCTCTGGTTGTTGCCGCAGGTGTTCCAATTCTAATGCCAGAGGTAACTTTAGGAGGCTTTGGATCAAAAGGAATGCTATTTTTATTACATGTAATATTTGCTCTCTCTAAGCTTGTTGAGGCAACATTTCCTGTTAAATTTTTTGGAGTCAAATCTACCAAAAGTAAATGAGTGTCGGTTCCCCCTGAAGCTAAATTAAATCCATGTTTAATTAAAGTTTCTCCTAATATCTGAGCATTGGAAATTACAGCTTTAATATAAGTTTTGAATTCAGGTTTTAATGCTTCACCAAAGGCTACTGCTTTAGCTGCTATAACGTGCATTAATGGCCCACCTTGTAGACCTGGGAAAACAGCAGAATTAAATTTTTTTCCTAAATCATTATTATTGGATAAAATCATGCCTCCTCTTGGCCCTCGAATAGTCTTATGAGTAGTTGATGTAACAACATCAGCAAACTCTATTGGATTTGGGTACTCTCCTGCAGCAATTAATCCCGAATAATGAGCCATATCAACCATTAAATAAGCCCCGACTAAGTCAGCTACTTCTCTAAATTTTTTAAAGTCTATTTTTCTTGAATAAGCACTACCACCAGCAATGATTAATTTGGGATTATGTTTTTTTGCCAACTCTTCAACTTGCTCATAATCAATTAAACCATTTTCATTAACGCCATATTGAACTGCATTAAACCATTTTCCAGACTGCGAGGGTGCTGCGCCATGAGTTAAGTGTCCACCCGCATCTAGACTCATTCCAAGAATTGTGTCATTTGGTTGAAGTAGCGCAAGAAAAACAGCACCATTTGCTTGGGCACCAGAATGTGGCTGCACATTTGCATAGCTACATTTATATAGTTCTTTAACTCTACTAATGGCAAGCTCTTCAGCCATATCAACATATTCACAGCCACCATAGTATCTAGATCCAGGGTAGCCTTCTGCATACTTGTTTGTGTGAATTGACCCTTGGGCTTCAAGTACTGCTTTTGAAACAATATTTTCTGAAGCAATTAGTTCAATTTGATTCCGTTGTCTATTTAGCTCATCATCAATTGTATTTGCTATATCTTTATCTGTTTCACTTAAACTGCTTCTAAAAAAACTCATAATGCATAGCTCCTAAATTTTATTAATTCTTTTTAAATGTCTGTCACCTTCAAAATCTGTAGATAGAAAAGTATCTACACAACTTAAGGCTTCTAACTTTTTAATAAACCGAGATCCTAAGCATAATAAGTTTGCATCATTATGTTGTCTTGTAATTTTCACAGTTTCTTGGTTAAAGCACAAAGCTGCTCGTATATGTTTATAACGATTAGCTGTCATTGCCATTCCTTGTCCACTTCCACAAACTAATATTCCCATCATAATATCTTTTTCATTTATTGATTCTGCAACAATTTTTGCAAAATCAGGATAGTCAACTGACTCAGTGCTATTTGTCCCACAGTCAATAAAGTTTATGTTATTGGCAGAAAGGTGCTCAAGAATAGCTTGTTTAAGTTCAAAGCCAGCATGGTCAGATCCAACTGCAATTTTCATATTTATTACCATATAAGTTAATAGAATGATATTTCAATACTAAATATTGTAACTCAAAATACTTAGATGTCTAAACTTAACTTAAATATTTATTCCTCTTTTAGCCAATTCCAATTTTAAAAGATTTGGTCTATCTGTCATTATTCCATCTATACCCATATCAAGCAGTTCATTAATTTGCTTTGGATCATCAATAGTCCAAGCGTGTACTTTTTTATTAAATTTATGGGCATCGTTTATCAGCTTAGCAGTAATGACCTTGAATCCACTTTTGTAGTAAGGTAGTTGCAAACAGGGAATCTTAATGCTGTTTATCCCTATAAATCTTAATAAATAAAAATTAATAACTTCATTTGTACTCATGCTGGTACAAAGCTTGTTATTGAAGGCACTTCTAATTTTATTAAGCCTTTTTGTATCAAAGGAGCCGATACAAAATCTATCTAATCGATCTAAGGTTTTTAATTCATCAATTAGTAATTCAGCAGCTTTATTGGATTTTGGATCAATATTGAAATTTATGTTTGGCCATGAGGAAACTGTTTCTAAAAAAGTTGGGATTTTATGAACTTCATTTATCTTATAATTGCTTAATTCATCATAGTTTATAGATGAAATATCAATTTCCATATTTAACATACGTTTTAAATCTGGATCATGAAAAATGACTAATTTATTATCTTTTGTAGCCTGAACATCAATTTCAATGTATTTAAAACCTAAATTGATTGACTGTTCGAAGGCTTCCAATGTATTTTCTACGTAGTCATATGCGCCACCTCGATGTGCGAATGCAGCAAAATTTGAATTTAAATAATTAAAGGCCATAAAGAAATATATCGTATTATGATTGAAAACCTTATAATTATTTTTTTAATAAATCTATTAGTTGTATCAATTTTATTTGGCATATCTCTAGTCATTAAAAAAGCAGATATAATTGATATCTATTGGGGGCCATCATTCCTTTTAAGTTGTTTAACTCTTTTATTGATAAATAAAAATTTATCTTTTCCTCATTTAATACTAATTACTATAGTTGGCATATGGGCAATAAGACTTGGATCATATTTATATATAAGGAATATGGGGCATCCAGAAGATGCCAGATATTCAAAGATGAGGTCTAAGTATGGCAACGTAGGATTATTTTTTATTAATTATTTAATCCAAGCTATTTTAATTGCGATTATATCACTTCCGCTGCAAAGCGTTCTCTCTGCGATTGAATTAGAATTGAATATTATATCTTGGCTAAGCGCAATCATGGCTTTAGCTGGTATAATTATTGAAGCTTTATCCGATAAGCAATTAAAAGCCTTTAAAAAAGATACTATAAATAATGGTAAGGTTATGAGTTTGGGTCTATGGAATTATTCAAGACATCCGAATTATTTTGGTAATAGCCTATTTTGGTGGGGAATATCAATTTACTCTTTAAGTCTTACTTTTGAATTAATAGTATTAGTCTCACCAATTGTTATGACATATTTTTTATTAAAAGTTTCTGGTGTATCTATGCTAGAAACTCAAATTAAACACACTAAAGAAGGTTACAAAGAATATATAGACACAACTAGCGCATTTATTATATTACCAAAAAAGAAATGATGAATAAGTATTTACAAAATTTTCCAGCTAGTCGCCTAAGAAGAAATAGGCAATCTCAATGGATTAGAAATCTAGTTAGTGAAAACTCATTATCAGTTAATGATCTAATCTGGCCAATATTTATCTGTGATGGCAATAACATTAAAGAAGAAGTTTTCTCAATGCCTGGGGTTTATAGATATTCAATTGATCGGTTAAATGAAGTAACTGATCAAGCAACAGATAATAAGATAAATCTTATTGCACTTTTCCCCAATACACCAAATAATAAGAAGGACAAAAATGGAAGTGAAGCTTTAAATGAAGACAATTTAGTTTGCAAGGCTTTAAAGAAAATTAAAGATCAAACTTTAGATCTAGGTATAATGTGTGATGTTGCTTTAGATCCATATACTTCTCATGGCCATGATGGCTTATTAAGTGACTCAAATCAAATTTTAAATGACGAATCTAATGAAGTTTTAGTAAAGCAATCTCTTCTTCTTGCAAATCATAAGGCAGATATTATTGCTCCATCTGATATGATGGATGGTCGTATCGGATTAATAAGAGACGCACTAGAGAATAATAATTTCAAAGATACACTGCTGCTATCTTATGCAGCAAAGTATGCCTCAAGTTTTTATGGCCCTTTTAGAGATGCAGTTGGATCAGGTAGTAATCTAAAATCTGATAAAAAAACTTATCAAATGGATTATGCAAACTCTGATGAAGCATTAAGAGAAGCTGCTTTAGATATTTCTGAAGGTGCGGACCTTATAATGGTTAAACCCGGAATTAGCTACCTTGATATCATTCAAAGATTAAAAAAAGAATTTAATATTCCAACCTTTGCTTATCAAGTATCTGGTGAGTACGCCATGGTAAAGGCTGCCGCAGGAAACGGTTGGATAGATGAAGAAAAGATTGTACTAGAGCAACTTATATCATTTAAAAGAGCTGGGGCTGATGCTATTTTAACTTACTTTGCTTTGGACATTGCAAAAAAAATTAATTCAATCAGTTAATCTTTTAAGCAGGCTTGAGGTATCCAGTTTATTATGCCCCATCCTTTGTAACTCTAAATAAAACTTATCAACTATTTTTGTAATCTCTAAATCAATTCCAAATTCTTTAGCTTGATCAAAAGCAATGCCTAAATCCTTTCTCATTAAATCAACAGCAAATCCAAAGTTAAACTTATCTTCTGACATTGTTTTTAAATGATTATCAAGCTGCCATGACTGTGCTGCACCTCCAGAAATTACCTCTAAAACATCATCCACACTTAAGTCAGTTTTTTTCATAAAGTAGACTGCTTCTGATAAACCTTGAACTAGGCCAGCAATGCAAATCTGATTAATAATCTTGGTTAGCTGACCAGAACCAGAATGACCCATAAATTTAATCTTTTTTCCATAAGCTTGCAGTAATTTTTTTGAGTCATCAAAACTTTTTAAATCACCACCAACCATAATACTTAATGCCCCATTTATTGCTCCAACCTCACCACCAGAAATAGGTGCATCAAGAAATTTTATTCCAACTTTTAAAGCTTCATTGCTGATTGATTTAACTAATTTAGGAGACACTGTTGAATGATCAATAAATATCGAATTGTTGTTAAGTAATCTAAAACAGCCGTTTTCAGAGGTGGTAATATCTATTAAATCATCATCATTGCCAATGCATGAAACAACAAAATCAAATGGACTTTCTATTTCAGATAATTTTGAAATGAGTTGCCCATTGTAATCTTTAATCCAGCTTTGAGACTTAGAAACAGTTCTATTATATACTGTGACACTATTAGTCTTGCTTAGATGTCCAGCCATTGGATATCCCATAGTGCCCATTCCAATAAAAAGTATTTTATGCATTAAAAATATCTGTCATTTTTTGTAAAGCACTTATTGTAACAAGAAGAGGCATTCTAAATAATCTTCCACCAGGAAAATTTCTATGTTTAATTTTTTCAAATGTTTCAAGAACACCTTTTTCTCCCGAAAATACAGAATTTGCAATTATCTTACCGGCAATTCCAGTAAGTGCGACTCCATGACCAGAAAATCCATGGGCATAAAAAATTCTTTGACTTGATTGGCCTATATCAGGAGTTCTATTCACTGTAATTCCAACATAACCTCCCCAAATGTATTCTGCTTTTTCTTTAGACAGCGTAGGAAATACCTTAAGCATTCTTCGTTCAGTATTTTTAGCAAGTTTTTCAGAATGTTTAAGAGAGTAGCTAACCCCACCGCCAAAAATCATACGTTTATCTGAGGATAGTCGATAATAGTTTAAATCAAAATTTGTATCACACACACAGTAATCACTAGGAAGAATAGTTTTTTGGAGATCTTTACTTATTGGTTTAGTGGCAATCATATAATTTATTATTGGCATAATTTTACTTTTAATACCCGCATCAATTTCTTCTAAATATGCATTGCAACAAAGTGCAATATTTTTGGCTTTAACTAATCCATTTGAGGTAAAAACTTCTACATAATTTTTTTCTTCATTTATCTTAGTGACTTTAGAATTTTCATATATTTCAACATTAAGTGATAATGCTGCATCTGCTAAGCCTAATGCATATTTTAGGGGATGCAAATGACCGCCCTCTTCATATAGGTGACCTCCAAAATATCTATCTGTTCCAACTGCTTCAGAGACTTCGTCTCTACTAAGTATTTTTGAAGAATAGTAATTTAATTTTTTTTGAAAATAATTTATTTCACTCTCAAAAATTTTTACTTTTGATTGACTGGTAGCAGCAGACAAATTACCACTTTTTTTATCACACTCAATTTTAAATTCATCAATTCTTTGATCAATTAATTTAACTGCATCTAAGGATATATCCCATAAATTCTTAACAACTTCAAAACCATATTTTTTTTCTAAACTTTCAACTCCATTAGAAATATCAGGTCCTATTTGACCACCATTTCTTCCAGAGGCACCCCATGCAATTTTATTTTGTTCAAGTAAAATTACTTTTAATCCTTTTTTAGATGCCTCAATAGCTGTAGATAAGCCTGTGAAACCTCCGCCAATAATACATAAATCACATTCATGGCTGTCTACTAGAGATGGATGTTGAATGAGATTTCTTTCTAAACTGTCTAAGTAGTAACTATTCGGATAATTTTGCATAATTGATTATAACAAATATTTATTTATCTAATAGTCTATTAAGTAAGTTTTTAGGCTGGATCTTTCCTGCTTGCGCTCTTTTTCCAAGCCATGGTTTTAAATTAGTAAAGGGAATTGATTTTTTATTAGAGCTACTAAAAACAATACCAGATCTTTTTTCGTAGGTAAATGCATAGTATGTTTTTCCAGCTTTAAATTTTTGAAGGGTAATGCCTCTTCCTTTTTGCATTTGTGGTATTTCAGATGTTTCGTAAGTTAAGAATTTTAATGATTTCTTATCTCCACTAATAACACCCAAATAATTTCCTATAGATTTATTGCAAGAAACAGCTTTATCATCTGATTTTAGATTCATTATTCTTTTTCCTGATCTCGTTAAAGCAATTAAATCTGAAGTATTTACAATAAAGCCTCTACCAGAAGCACTGGCAATTAAATAGTTTTCATTTTCATTATAGACAAATAACTCAACCACCTCTTCATTATCAGATTTATCTACCATTACACTTACAGGCTCACCAAAACCTCTGCCTGTAGTTATTTTTGAGCAACTAAGTGTGTAAAATTTACCCAGTGAAGAAAAAAGAAGCAGCTTATCATTATTTTTGCATTGAATAACAAAGTTAGACTTATCTCCATCTTTATATTTTATATTACTATAATCATCTTGATGACCTTTAATTGATTTTATCCAACCATTATGAGAGCAGACAATTGATATTGGCTCCTTGCTGTCAAATTCATCTATGGAATATTCAACTGCTTGATAATTATCATTGATCACAGTTCTTCTTTTGCCTTCAATAGATTTACTATGATATTTTTCTAAAATATTAGAGAATTCATTGTTTAATATTGATGTTTGCTTAACTTTTGATTTTAAAATTAAATTTAAGTCTTTACGATAATCAACTAATTCTTGGTATTCTCGATTAATTTCTTTTTCTTCAAGTTTTTTTAGTTGTCTTAATCTCATTGCTAAAACTGCCTCTACTTGTCTTTTGGTAAATTTGAAGGTTGCAATAAGTTTTTTTTCTGGATCACTGTCAGTTCTAATAATTTTAATAATCTTATCGAGATTTTTAAATACAGTCAAAAATCCTTTTAAAATCTCTATTCTATTTTCTGTTTGGCTTAAGCGATATTTGGTTCTTCTTTTTAGTATTTCATATCTATGGCCAATAAATGAATTGAGAATTTCTTTTAAGTTAAAGAGTTTTGGCTCAAATTTAGAATCTATAGCATTCATGTTTATTGAAAATCTGATTTCTAAATCTGTTGATTTAAAAATGTCTTCCATAATCACTGTTGACTTAATGCTTCTAGTTTTTGGCAGTAACACAATGCGAATATCTTCAGCTGACTCATCTTGAATTGTCTCTAGATAATTAATCTTTTTTGTATCAATAAGCTCAGAAATTTTTTCTATTATTCTAGATTTATTTACCTGGTAAGGTATCTCGCTAATTACAATCTGATACTGACCACGACCGAGACTTTCTTCTTGCCATTTGGCTCTTAATTTTAAAGAACCCTTACCTTTTGAATATGCCTCTTTAATTGTTGTATTGCTATCAATAATTTCACCGCCTGTAGGAAAATCTGGTCCAGGAATAACAGTCATTAGCTGTGCAACAGTACTATTTGGATTTTTTAAAATTTTAATTAGAGCCTTGCAAATCTCTCCGATGTTATGTGGGGGTATATTTGTTGCCATGCCCACTGCAATACCAGAGGAACCATTTGCGATAAGACTAGGAAAAGCACATGGTAAAACTACAGGTTCACTTTCAGTACCATCATAAGTTTTAATAAAATCAACAGTATCTTCAGATATGTCTTGCAACATTAATTCAGATATTGAAGTTAGTTTTGCTTCCGTGTAACGCATGGCTGCAGCATTATCGCCATCAATATTTCCAAAGTTGCCTTGGCCATCGATAAGCAAATATCGAGTTGAAAAATTTTGTGCTAATCTAACTAAGGCATCATAAACTGATTGATCACCATGAGGGTGATATTTTCCAATAACATCACCTACTATTCTTGCAGATTTTTTAAAGCCTGTTCCTGAACCAAGCCTTAATTGAGACATTGCATAAAGCAGTCTTCTGTGGACTGGTTTTAAGCCATCTCTTACATCTGGAAGTGCTCTATGAGTAATAGTTGATAAAGCATAAGCTAAATACCTTTCTTCAAGAGCATGGGTAAATTGTATCTTTTCTTCTTTCATAATTTTTAAATTATATACATACCTTTAAGGCGATTCCTTGATTCAGGGAAATTAAGATTATTTGGTTGAAAAAACCATTTTTTAAAGAAAAATTCACTTAGATTTAGGCCATCGATAATATCATTTTTTGATGGATCAATGTTATTATTAATCAAAAATGTAGGGAGTTTTATTAATTTATTTTTATATTCTCCTGCCCCAGTCTCTGTTACAGCTGAACCAGTTGAAGGTGACACATAGACAAGATTATCTTTTTGATTTGTTACTGCACATTTTGATAAATCTAACCCATATCCTATTTCCCTTAATAAATTTAATTCCCAAATAATATAGCTTTTAATCCAATCATCTTTGCCTGAAGTAAGGACTTCAATAAGTGATTTAAATCCTAGATATACTGCATCATTTGGCTGTTTTTCTGCAAGTGTGATTGACACTAGGCTGCATGCAGCAGTCAGTGCGCACAATCTTTCTTTTTGATTTAGGATTAGAGATGACCAGGGCTTTATGCTTTCAATTGAAAAACTTCCTAGGTGGGTTTCCAATCTACCAGACCAGTTTGCATTAATTTCATTCCCTGGCTCAATTATTGATCTAATATTCTTAGAATGAACTCCTCTAATTAAGCCTTTATGCTTTCCATAGTCACGAGTTAAAACTTCTAAAATATAGGATTTTTCATTGTGAGATTTAAAATTTAAGACTAAGCCTTCACTGGTCCATCTCATGACTTATTAGGGCTAGTTAATTTTACAAATAAAAATAGGTTGATTTTTTTATTCATAAATTTTGATATTTCTTTTCTAGAGGTTTCTCCTATTATTTTGAGATTACTTCCTTTGTTTCCCACTAAAATATATTTATGCGATTTTCTATGGACATGGATAGTTTGATGAATAGTAATTGCACTTTTTGAGTTAGAAATTTTATCTGTTGTAACACTACACTCATAAGGAATTTCTTTATGCGTTCGATCATAAACTTTTTCTCTAGTTACCTCCGTGTAATAAACATCTTTTTTTATAAATAGGGTTTTTTTATTAGAATATTTTTTTTCAGCATCAGGTAAGTATTTTTTTATAAAACCTAACATCTCTTCAACTCCTTCGCCTGTAAGGGCCGAGATTGGAAATATTTCTTTGAATAAATCCATATCCCCAAGATCATTTATTTTTTGAAGAATGGTTTCTTTGTTTACTTTGTCAATTTTATTTAATACTAAAAAAACTTTTGCTCTATGCGGAACATCACTTAGTGTTTTAATTATCTTATTAATTTCGCTGTTCTTTGTTGAGCCTGAATCTACTACAACTAATATTAAATCCGCTTCATCAATAGAAGAAAAGGCCGTATTAGTCATCTTGTTGCTGATTTTAGTTTTTGCAGAATATATTCCTGGAGTGTCTTGTAGAATGTACTCTACTTCAGAAATATTTTTTACAGCTTTCTGGTTAAATGTAGTTGATTGTTTTTTTCGAGAAACCATTGAGACTCTTTTACCAACAATTTGATTTACTAAGGTTGATTTACCTGAGTTTGTAGCCCCTAGAAGTAAAGTAATACCACTCTTCATGTTAATTAAGCCTCAATGCCATTTAAATTAATAAAGACAATAGCTGCTTTTTTTTCTGCTTCTTTAATACTGCCTGCTGTAGCTGTAGCAGATATATAGCCCTCTATATTAACAGCAACTTTAAATATTGGTGAATGAGCGGGACCTTCTTCTTCTAATAATCTGTACTCAGGAAGTTTTTTATATTTCTTTAAGCTCCATTCTTGTAATGAAGATTTAGAATCTTTAAAGTTTAAATCAACTGTAGATAATGCTTCGTCCCAATATGTTAATATAAATGATTTTGCCGCTTGATAGCCACCATCTAAATAAATAGATGCTATTAAAGCCTCACATGCATCCGCAAGGATACTTGCTTTATTTTTTCCATTGGATGTTATTTCTGTTTGACCCAGATATAAATAGTCACCTAAGTCTATTGAACTTGCAACTGCTGCACATTTTTCTTTATTTACTAGTGTGCTAAACACTTTATCAAGATTTCCTTCTGGTAAATCACCATGATTTTTCAATAGATTTTCTGAAATGACTAAGCCTAACACACGATCGCCTAAGAATTCATACTGTTCATTGTGAATATTGATCATAGTACTTTTATGTGTAAGTGCTCTAGTTAACATATCTTCATTTTTAAATGAATAAGAAATTTTATTTTGTAAAGTATCTTTATCCATGACTATCTAATGATTTTAAATATTCGATTGAATTGAATATCGAATGGCCACTTCCAAAATTCTAAAATAGTAGAGCCATTTTCAGTGGCAAAAAAGATGATTTGAGCTTTGCCAACTAAATTTTCTCTAGGGACAGGACCAATAAATCGACTATCTTTTGAGTTGTCTCTATTGTCCCCCATAAAAAAATACATGCCTACAGGAACTAAAAATTTTTTTGTATTATCTGCCCTTGTGTTGCCAAAGTCATATGTTTCAAATGATTTTCCATTGGGAAATGTTTCTTTAAATACTGAGGCAGTTATAACTTTTCCATTATTAACTATTTTTGATTGTTCACGAATTTTTTCTCTAATAACTGCTTTAGAATTTATATGTAAAACACCATCAATCATTTGAATCTCATCTCCTGGTAAGCCCACCAATCTTTTTATGTAATCTATTCTTAGGTTTTCTGGTGTTTTAAATACAATTGTATCGCCTCTGTCAGGTTCATTGAATAAAATACGATCACTAATTAAAGGAAAACTAAATGGAAGTGAGTGCTTACTAAAGCCATAGCTAAATTTGGATACAAAAATTCTGTCACCAACTAAGAGAGATGGTTCCATGGATGAAGATGGTATAAAAAATGCTTGAAAAAAAAATGATCTTATAATGATAGCTATTAGTAAGGCGTAAATAAGGGATAAAGCATTTGATTTAACCCATTCTAATGTTGATAGCTTTTCTTTCATATTATTAATTAACTCCTATTGCAACAATTGCATGAGCATAGGGATATTCATCTGTAATAGTCAAATTTACTGAAGCGTTCTTTTTAGGTGAAATTAGTTTCTCTAAATGTTGTTTTGCACCTCCATGAAATACTATAGTAGGCTGACCAGATGGCAAATTACTGACTTCTAAATCTTTCCAAAAAACACCTTCTCTAAAACCTGTACCCAATGCTTTTGATGCAGCCTCTTTTGCAGCAAATCTTTTTGCATAGCAATTGATTGATTGATTCCTGGCTTCACATTTCTTAATTTCATTATCAGTAAAAATTCTTTCTTTAAAACGATCACCAAAGCGAATAATAGTTTTTTCTATTCTACGAATATCAAGTATATCAGTTCCTATCCCAAGCATATAACTAACTTTCTTTAATTAAAGATTTCATTTTTCCTATAGCATTTTCTAATCCAATATAAATAGACTCACTGATTAAAAAGTGACCTATATTGAACTCTTTAATTAGTTTAAGATTGGCTAAAGGTTTAATAGATTGAAAAGTAATACCATGTCCAGCGTGTACTTCCAAACCTATTTTACTTGCATACTCAATGGCTAAAATAATTTTTTCTAGTTGCTTGCTAGCATTGGGGTCATCTGACTCAATTAACTTACAATAGCTTCCCGTGTGTATTTCAATAATATCAGCTCCTATTTCAAAGCTTTTATCAATATGCAGTTGATCCGCATCAATAAATAAGGAAACTCTTGTGCCCACATTTTTAATTTCAGTAGTAAATCTTTTTAAAGTTTCAAAGTTTTTAAGGGTATCTATGCCACCTTCAGTTGTAACTTCTTCTCTTTTTTCAGGCACAATACAACATGCATTAGGTTTATGTCTTAAGGCTATTTCTAGCATCTCTTGCGTGGGGGCCATTTCTAGGTTTAGTGGAATAGACAAATTATCAGACAGATCTTTTATGTCTTCATCTCTAATATGTCGCCTATCCTCCCTTAAATGTGCAGTAATACCATCTACGCCAAATTTTTCTGCATCTAACGCTGCTCTTAAGGGGCTTGGATAATTTTCTCCACGTGCATTTCTCACAGTTGCAACATGATCAATATTAAGACCTAGCCGAGCATCTGACATATTATTATATAATTCTACTTCCAGGTTTAATTGCCTCTATTGCCTTTAAATCATCCGGCAACGAATCTTTATCATAGATTGGTATGTCCAATTTGTGGATTGATATTGGGTTTTGTATTTCACTATCAGAATTAGTTCTATCAATGATGCAGACTTTTGCCAGAAGATTAACTCCAATTTTATTAAGCTCTGAAATACATTCATTTGCAGATTTCCCTGTAGTAATAACATCTTCAACAAGAAGTACGTTAGATTTAGGTTCAATTTTAAAGCCTCTTCTTAATTGAAAGATGTTTTCAGCACGTTCATAAAAAACTGATTTACTTTTTAGATGTCTTGCAAGTTCATAGCCAACTAAAATACCCCCCATTGCTGGAGCAACTACATAATCTATTTTTTTATTTACTAGATTTTTTACTTTACTTGCAAGTTCTATACATAGCTTTTCAGCAATCTCTGGGTGGACAAATAATTTTGCACATTGACAATAAGTACCTGATCTTTTTCCAGATGAAAGTATAAAGTGACCATGTTGAATAGCACCTGTGTCTTCTAATAAGCTAATGATTTCTTCTTTTTCCATAATCAATTAATAAAAAACCTTTTTACCATACTTACTATATCAAGTTCTCGAAGATTTTCTATTATAAGGTTTAGGTGTTTAAGATCTTTGAGATTAATCTCAAATATCATATCAAAATAATCATTACTTTTCTCGGAAATGTTTAGATTAATAATATTACCTCCATTTTGTCCAATATGTGATGCGAGTATTCCTAAGGATCCAGGCTCATTAACTACTGATATTTTAATTCTTGATGTAAATAATTGGTTTTCATCAATATCTTTCCAAGTTGCAGTCAGCCAGAGGTCTTCTTCAAAATCTTCGGTTAATTTTTTACAGTTAGAATTATGAATAATTACACCAACATCAGATTCTGAAACACCAATAATATTTTCATTAGGAAGAGGTAGACAACACTCAGCAAAATGTACTGCTAACCCAGCCTGTAGTCCTTTTATTTCTAAGGGTAGTTTTTTATTGGGGTTTTTTCTATATCGAGTAAAGAATGAAAGTCTTTTTCTTGGCTTAAATTTTACTATCTCTTTATTTTTAATATGACCTTTACCAACTGAAATTAGTAAATCGTTTAAAGATTTTTTTCTAAATTTATCCATCATTTGGTTTGCAATATCATCAGGCAAATCTTCTTTGTAACCCAAAGAGTTTAAAAGTATTCGATTTCCTAAATCTAAAAAATCACTGTTTTCTTGTTTTTTAAAAAATCTTTTTATTGATGATTGTGCTTTTGCTGTAGTTGCAATGTTTCCCCAGACTTCAGATGGCTCCTGACCTCTTGAAGTTAATATTTCAACCTCATCACCGTTACTAAGCTTAATAAACAATGGCTGAGATTTTCCATTAACTTTAGAGCCAATACACCTATTTCCTATTTCTGAATGAAGCGCATACGCAAAATCAATTGGATTAGAGTTTTCAGGAAGATGAATCAAATCACCTTTGGGTGTAAAACAAAATACCTGCTGCTGAAACATTTCTAACTTTGTTGCTTCAAGCAATTCTTCTGAAGTTGCCCCAGAATCTAATATATCAACTAGATCTCTTAGCCATGTTACATTAATTGGATCTGAAGATGAATCATCAGTTAAATTGTAATTATCTTTATACTGCCAATGTGCTGCTATACCGCTGTCTGCAATTTGACTCATCTCTTTAGTTCGAATTTGTAATTCTACTCTTTGTCTCTGTGGGCCGACTATTGTTGTATGGAGTGAGCTGTAGTTATTAATTTTTGGGGTAGAAATATAATCTTTAAATGACCCCGGAACTGCTGACCACTTAGTATGAATAATTCCTAAGGCTCTATAACAATCACTTTTGTTTTTTGTAATTATTCTATAGGCAAAAATGTCCGATAACTGCCTAAATGCAATTTCTTTTAATTGCATTTTTCTCCAGATTGAATAGATTTTTTTTTCTCTTCCAAAAACATCACAGTTTATTTCCTCTTCAGTTAATAAATTGACTATTTGAATATTAATTTTTTCAGTTAAATTACTGCTACTGTTTTTAAGATAATCAACTCTATTTTTAATTGAATTATAAGCAGCTTCATTTAGTATTTTAAAAGACAAATCTTCCAATTCATCTCGAAAAGATTGCATGCCCAATCTTCCTGCTAAAGGAGCATAAATTTCCATAGTTTCCAAAGCAATACTTTTTCTTCTTTCTTCACTCGGAATAAATTTCAGAGTGCGCATGTTATGTAGTCTATCTGCTAACTTAACTAGCAATACTCTGATATCTTTAGATACTGCCAATATTAGTTTTCTAAAATTTTCAGCCTGATTTTTTTTATCAGAATGTGCTTTAATTTTTGAGATTTTCGTCACTCCAGCAACTAAAGTAGCTACCTCTGCACCAAAAATATTTTTTATCTCCTCTATAGATGCCAAGGTATCTTCAACTGTATCATGAAGAAGTCCTGTTATGATAGTTGCAGTATCTAGTTTTAAGCCCGTAAGAATTTCAGCTACTTTGACTGGATGTGAAATGTAGGGATCCCCAGAGTATCTTTTTTGAGATTTATGCGCGTTTAAGGCAAAAAAATATGCTTTTTCAATTAAAGCTTGGTTAACGTCATCGCTATTCGACTTAATATTTTTTATAAAGTCTGGTTGTTGCATAACTTACGTTTAATCATGGTTTTCTAGTTATAGGAACAGTTATAATATCATAGGTTATTTCTATAAACTGTTATTTTTTGAGCTAATTCTTGAGATAGATTGATACTTTTAATGCTTTTATTGAATATTGGATGATTCCAATTTGGGCAAATGTCCATTAATGGTCTTAATACAAAGGCTCGCTCATGCATCCTTTGGTGTGGAATAATTATGGTGTGTGTCCCATGAGTATTATTAAAAATTGTATTTTTATTTGTTAGCAATATATCTAAGTCGCAAGGTCTAGCCGTATTAATCTTATAGACAGTTCTTCCCATTTCTCTTTCTATCTTCTTTAAGGTCATTAAAAGATTGAAGGGTTTTAACTGAGTTGAAATAATTATTGCCCCATTTAAAAACCAGTTATTACCTTTCATACCCATTGGCTGGGTAATATATAGCTTTGAAATTCTTAGGACGGTTATATTATTCTCTCTAATTCTCTGAATAGACTTTTTTAAAGTTAAATATTGACTTCCATATCGAGAAGGTAAGTTTGATCCTAAGCCAAGCGCATATATCATTTATATTTTTTCTTTTCTCTCTCCCAAGATCTTTTCTTATCAACTTCTCTTTTGTCATGAGATTTTTTTCCCTTTGCTAAGGCCAATTCAACTTTAGCAAATCCTTTTTTATTAAAATAGATTTTAGTTGGAACTAAAGTTAGAGATTCTTTATTTACTTTTCCTATAATCTTTCTAATTTCTTTTTTACTTAGCAAAAGCTTTCTAGGACGTGTTTCTTCATGATTCATGTAGGAAGAGTTAGTATATTTTGAAAAATGTGAATTAATTAAAAATATTTCATTCCCTTCATCCCTTGCATAAGATTCAGTTATATTTACCCTACCAAGCCGAAGTGATTTTACTTCACTGCCTTTAAGTTCTATTCCTGTTTCAAATACTTCTAAGAAAAAGTAATTATAACGTGCTTTTCTATTTTGGGCTGCAATTGTCAATTTTAGTTAATAAGCAAGGCGTGTCTTAAGGCATCATCAATAATTTTTTTAGTAGTATTAGTGATAGTGGTTACAGGCAGCCTTACCTCCTCCGAACATAAACCTAGTTTTTTTGCAGCATATTTAACAGGGCCTGGACTTGATTCCAAAAAGAGTGCCCTATGCAATGGCATTAATAAATCATTTATGCTTGTGGCTTCATCAAATCTTTTTTCTAAACATAAATTTTGAAAGTCCGAACAAAGCTTGGGCGCAATGTTTGATGTTACAGATATAGAACCATGTCCACCGTATAGCATAAATGCCAAAGTTGTTGAATCGTCCCCACTCAACATGTTATAATTTTCTCCAATATCGGTTTTTGTAAAATAAACTCTAGGCACATCTGCTGTCGCATCTTTCACCCCAACTATATTTTCAATTTCAAATAATTTTGCCATAGTTTCATTTGACATATCTACGACTGATCTACTTGGAATATTATAAATAATTATTGGAATATTTACGCTATTTGCAATTTTAGTAAAATGTTGCAAAAGTCCTTCTTGCGAAGGCTTATTATAGTATGGAGTAACAACAAGCGCAGCATCGGCACCAGCTTTTTCAGCATGTTTTGTTAAATATAAAGCTTCATCAGTAGAATTTGATCCTGTACCAGCAATTATTGGAACTTTTTTATTTGCTTGCTCTATACAAACTTCAACAATTTTAATGTGTTCTTCGTGGCTTAAAGTTGGCGATTCACCTGTAGTGCCTGTAGGGACTAGTCCATGAATACCAGAGCTTATCTGGAAATCAATTAATGATCTAAAAGATTCTTCGTCAAACTGGCCATCTTTAAATGGAGTAATTAATGCTGTAAAAGAACCTTTAAACATATATGTTACAGTCTATCATTTTTAATTATTTAAAAAATATAAATCATAAATATAATTTCAAAACCATTAATTTATTCATTTTGTGAAACAATTTACAATAATCTTAATATCCACAGTTATTTTAGGCTCTTTTATAGCTAATGCAAAGGTGTCTAATATAGACTCGAGCAACCATGGGCTTAATAATAATATAAATTTAGCATACAATATACCTCTGGAAAAACCTAAAAAGCTTTTCTTACTATTGCCAATCAAAAAACCTGTACCACCTAAATCCTCCAAAACTTTATCTAATAAGGAGTTTAATCTTCTTAATTTAGCTATTGAAAGTTCAAAAAAATGGAAATGGGATAAAGTTTCTAGTGTTAAAAAAAATATTAAAGACAAAACTGCATTAGATTTAATTGAATGGATAAGATACTACAATGGTGCCTCTGACCTGACATTTTCTAACTATTTAAATTTTATAGATCAGAAAAAAAATTGGCCTAGCTTAGAAAAAATTAAATTAAATGCTGAAAGTAAAATAACTTATTTAGACTCGCCTTCTACGGTAATAAAATTTTTTAATACAAATAATCCACAAAGTGGCTTGGGGAAAATCTATTTAGGAAATGCCTATATATCTATAGGAAAAAAAGAAGAAGGAGTTCAACTAATAAAACAAGGTTATGTTGAAGGTATATTTGGAAGGTCCGAACAAAAAATAGTAATTTCTAAATTTAAATCATTCTTAGATACAAAGGACCATAAAAATAGAATATCTAATTTACTTTGGAACAAACAATATCGAACAGCGCAAAGAATTATTAAATTTGTAGAAAAGGATTACCAAAAATTATATGAAGCAAGAATAGGTTTGATTTCTTTTTCTGGTGGAGTAGACCAACTAATTGCAAAGGTTCCAACATCACTTCAAAACAATCCTGGCTTAGTGCATGATCGAATAAACTGGAGAATAAAAAAAGGGAAATTTGATTCGGCTTTAGTATTGTTAGAGGAAGTTAATAAAAGTAATTCTGCACTACTTGAAAGACCTGATAAATTTTGGAAATTAAAAGCATACTCTATTCGAAAGCTGATAGACTTTCATAGGTACAATGATGCCTACAGACTATCAGTTAACCATGGTCTCAAAACAAATGCTGATATTGCAGAGGCAGAGTGGATGGCTGGCTGGCTTAGTTTCACTTTTCTAAAAGACCCGTCAACGGCAGCTTTACATTTTAAGAAAATATTTGATGTTTCTTCAAGGCCTATATCAAAAGCAAGAGGTTCATATTGGCTTGCTAGATCATATAAAAGTCTTAATCAAAATGAGTTGGCACAAAAATGGTTTGCTGAAGCTTCAAAGTATAACCTTACATTCTATGGTCAGTTAGCAAATAATTATTTAAATGAGCCATCTCAATTTTATGTTAATTTTTACCCTGACCCCCCTAATGTTGAGCAACCTTCAGCAAACATGGTGAAAATATATAATGCAATCTATCTACTGAATGAGCTTAAAGAATATAGAATGATAAAGACGTTTATATGGAGTATTGCTAAAGAAGACAATCTTGAAGAAAGATTAAGAATTGCTAAGCTTGCAAAAAAATTAAATAGAAATGATTATGCCGTACAAGCTGGAAAATTTATTTATTATGATACGTTGATATTCACTACAGAAAGTTTTCCAACTGTAAAACGACCAGAATATGGTAAAATTATTTTTCCAGAACAGTCATTTATTCATTCTGTAATAAGACAAGAAAGTCAGTTTGATCCTAGAGCTGGAAGTTACGCTGGCGCTAATGGCTTAATGCAGTTAATGCCATATACTGCAAAAAAACTTTCTAGCGGATTAAACTTAAAATATTCAAAATCACGCTTAAAAGATGACCCTGAATACAATGTTATTTTAGGTAGTGCTTATCTTGACCAGCTTCTGTCAAAGTATAGTCATTCTTATATACTAACTCTTGCAGCTTATAATGCAGGACCATCGAGAGTTACAAGATGGATTGCTATGTATGGTGACCCAAGAACAAGTGATATTAGTTCTGAGGATTGGGTAGAACTTATACCTTTTAAAGAAACTCGTAATTATGTGCAAAGAGTAATGGAAAATATTCAGGTGTATGAATTTATTGAAAATGACTTTAAGCCATCTGACTATACTTTACAAAATAATTTAATCCATGGCTTTAGTGAAGGTACAAATATTTTAAAGCCCATGTCAAAACCTTAAATGGCGGAGAGTTAGGGATTCGAACCCTAGGTACATGTTTAACATGTACGACAAGTTAGCAACCTGCTGCTTTCGACCACTCAGCCAACTCTCCTAAGTCTTAACTAGATAAACAATTTAATATTAATTATCTAGTTTTTTCTTAACTATTTGATTCAAAAGACCTGGATTTGCTTTGCCTTTTGTTACTTTCATCACTTCCCCTATAAAAAAACCTAAAAGTTTGGTTTTTCCATTTTTATATTTTTCAACATTTATAGGGTTATCAACTAATACTTGGTTAATAAATTTTTCAATTTCAGATGTGTCACTTATTTGTATGAGCCCTTTATCATTAATGATTTCTTGTACAGATTTTTTTGAAACACACATTTCTTCAAATACTTCTTTTGCAGCTCTGTTTGAAATTGTTCCTTTTTCAATCTCATCTATAAGCTCGCCCAGTTGTTTTGAATTGACCGGAGAATTCTCAATAGACAAATTTTCTTTATTTAAAGCAGCAAATAATTCGCTAGCTACCCAAGAAACAACGAGTTTTGGATTTCTATTGCTTATAACTTCCTCAAAATATTCACTGGTTTGTCTATCTGAAGTAAGAACTTCAGCATCATAATTAGAAATTTTGTACTGCGTAATGAACCTATCTTTTTTTTCGTCTGGAAGCTCAGGTAACTCATTTTTAATTTTTTCAATCCACTTTTCATCTAGGTTTAATGGCAGTAGATCAGGATCAGGGAAATATCTATAGTCATGTGCATCTTCTTTTGACCTCATTGATTTAGTTGTATCTGAAGAGACATCATATAAACGAGTTTCTTGTTTTATTTCTTCACCATTCTCAATGATTTTTATTTGCCTAGCAACCTCAAAATTAATAGCAGATGTGATGTGCTTAAATGAATTAAGGTTTTTTAATTCGCATCTAGTTCCAAGACTCTCTCCCTTTTTTCTAACTGACACATTAATATCTGCCCTTAAAGAGCCTTGCTCCATATTACCATCACACGTATCAAGATATCTCAAAATTGATCTAACTTTCTTTACATACGCAACAGCCTCCTCGGGAGATGCCATATCAGGATCTGATACTATTTCCATTAATGCTATACCAGATCGATTAAGGTCTACAAAAGTTAGGTTTGGATCTTGATCATGCAAACTTTTTCCTGCATCTTGTTCTAAATGCAGTCTTTCAATCCCTATAGCTTTCTTAGTGCCATCAATTTCAATTTCTATTGAGCCACTTCCAACTATTGGATCTTTAAATTGAGAAATTTGATATCCTTGTGGTAAGTCTTGGTAAAAATAATTTTTACGATCAAAAATTGATTTTTTATTAATTTTTGCATTCAGTCCTATTCCAGATTTAACTGCTTGCTCAATACAAAATTTATTAATAACAGGAAGCATGCCTGGCATGGCCGCATCTACTAAACTAACCTGAGTGTTTGGAGCTGAGCCAAATTCTGTTGAAGAGCTAGAAAAAAGCTTTGATTTAGAGTTTATCTGAGCATGAATCTCAATTCCAATAACTGTTTGCCATTCGCTATTCATAAGTTATTTCCACCATTGGTTAGGATAAATATTAAAATTAATAGAATCCTGAAGATTTTTTGCAATATTAAGGAGTGTCTGCTCTTTAAATGTATTTGTTATAAGTTGCATTCCAATTGGTAGTCCAGATTTACTTAACCCAAATGGAATTGAGATTGCTGGCAATCCCGCAAGATTGGCTGGAACTGTAAATATATCATTAAGATAGTTTTGAACGGGATCTAATTCTTCTTTGCTTATAGGAAAAGCTGTATTGGGTGTTGTTGGCGTGAAAATTGCATCGACACTTTTAAATGCTAAATCAAAGTCACTTTTTATTATAGATCTAACTTTTTGTGCTTTTATATAATAGGCGTCATAATACCCTGAAGATAAAACATACGTTCCCATCATAATTCTTCGCTTTACCTCATCGCCAAATCCTTCTGATCTTGTTAATTCATACATTTCAGTAAGATTTTCACCTTTAACTCTAAGTCCATATCTAACACCATCATATCTTGATAAGTTTGAAGAAGCTTCTGCTGGCGCAATAATATAATAAGCTGGTAAAGCAGTTTTTGTAGAAGGTAAGCTAATTTCAACTATTTCAGCACCATTCTCGGAAAGAATTTTTTTTCCTTCATTCCAGTAGCCTTGAATCTCTTCAGGTAAATCATCGCTTAAATATTCTTTAGGAATACCAATCTTTAAATCTTTTACTGAACTATTTAAATTTTTATAAAAATGTTCATTCGGTTCAATTGAGCTAGTTGAATCTTTTTTATCATGACCAGAAATTGCTTCTAATAATATTGAGGCATCTTCAACTGTTTTACAGATTGGTCCAGCTTGATCTAAGGATGATGCAAAGGCTACAACTCCCCATCTTGATACTCTGCCATAAGATGGCTTTAGGCCAACTAGGCCTGTAAAAGAAGCGGGTTGACGTATAGATCCTCCAGTGTCAGTCCCAAGAGATGCAATACATAAGTCTGCAGCTACTGATGCAGCGGAACCTCCAGAGGAACCTCCTGGAACCAAGTCTTCATCACTTTCATTTGATTTCCAAGGATTGATAACAGGACCATAAAAACTAGTCTTATTTGTTGAGCCCATTGCAAACTCGTCACAGTTTAATTTTCCTAAAACTATGGCGCCTTCTTTTTGACAATTAGAAGTAACAGTAGATTCGTAGGTTGGTATAAAATTTGATAAGATTTTACTTGAAGCTGTTGTTAATATTTCATTGGTGCAGAATAAATCTTTATACGCAAGCGGCACACCATCTAATAAGCCTATTTTCTTATTTTTAGATATTCTGTTATCTGTTTGAATTGCAGCTTTTATTGCATGATCTTCAGATACTGTTATAAAACAGTTTAATTTATTTGCGTCACTCACCTTCTTTAGATAATGACTAGTTATTTCTAAGGCTGAAGCTTTTTTACTATTAAGAAGTTTAGATGTTTGCTCTATTGTTAAATTTTCAAGCATAACTATTCAATAACCTTAGGTACAACAAAAAACCCTAATTCAGATTCAGGAACATTTTGTAAAAGCTTTTCATTGGACAAGACATCTTCGGCTAAATCATCTCTGAGAATTAAATTTTGATCAAGTGAGTTTGAAGTTGGGTCAATACTATCAGTGTTGATTTCTTTTAATTGATCAATAAAGCTTAATATTGAAGTTAAGTCTTTTTCTAGATTTTCTAACTGACTATTGCTTAAAGATAGTCTTGAAAGTTTGGCTAGTTTTAGAGTAATTTTTTTGTTAAATTCTATCATATTAAGCTGTTTAGCTAGTTGATATCACATTATTTATGATATAGTAAAAAAAAAGATGCCCAATGAAGTAAAAAATATTGAAGATCTAAAGGGATTTAAGTCAATTTTAGCTAACAATGAACGTTTGATGGGCTTAGACTTAGGCTCAAAAAGAATTGGAATCTCTGTTTCAGACCCATTGTTGCAAATTGCCTTGCCAATTAAGACTATTGAAAGGGCTAAGGCAAAAATAATGGCAGGTCAATTAAATGAGTTGGTTGAAAAATTCAATATTGGTGGACTAATTTTTGGCATGCCATTAAATATGGATGGAACACAAGGGAAAAGTGCACAATCAGCTACAGATACTGCAAAGCTAATTTCAAATAGCCTTAATTTACATTATGGGTTTTGGGACGAAAGACTTTCTAGTGTGGCGGTTGAAAGATTCTTTGAAAAACCAAAAAAAAGTCGTAAAACAAAGATAATAAACAAAAAAGAGATTGATAACCTGGCAGCAGCATTTATTCTAGAAGGCGCGCTTAGGTTCATTAATAGTTAAGGCTAATGATAGAACATAGTAAAATATCAAAACTTTCTCAAAAAAATCTTATTCGAATTGAAAATTTAACTGTTGAGGATATTAATCTTATACTTGATACAGCCAAAATATTTCAAGGTAGCAATAAAGAGAAAAATAAGAGTATGCCGCTATTAAATGGCAGAACGATTATTAATTTATTTTTTGAACCTTCAACTCGAACTCTTATTTCATTTGAAATTGCAGCTAGAAGACTCGGAGCAGATATAATAAATATGAATATCGAAGGCTCCTCACTGCGTAAAGGTGAAAGCTTATTAGATACTGCAGATACGCTAAATGCAATGAACCCTGATCTTATTATTGTCAGGCATTCAATTCCAGGATCACTTAATGAAATTGCATCTAGAATAAGTTGTCCATTAATAAGTGCTGGAGAAGGAATAAACGAACATCCAACTCAGGCTCTTTTAGATGCGTTTACAATACAAAATAGAGGTAAAAATTTTAAGGACATAACTATATCAATATGTGGTGACATTGAACATAGTCGTGTTGCTAGATCAAATTATCATTTGCTAAAAAAAATGGGTGCTAAAATTAGATTTGTTTCACCAAATTATTTCAAGCCTACTGACCTAGATCAATTTGATGTTGAGTATTTTGATAACCTTGAAGCTGGAATAAGCAATGTGGATATTGTAATGATGCTCAGAATTCAAAATGAAAGAATTAAAGAAGCAAGTGTACCTTCAGCAAATGCTTATTTTAATGATTTTGGATTAACATATGAAAAGCTTAAAAGAGCTAAGCCAGATGCTTTAATAATGCATCCAGGTCCAATTAATAGAAATGTTGAAATTGAAAGTTCACTAGCTGATGATCTTGATAAGTCATTAATAAATGAACAGGTTGAAAATGGCGTTTCAATTAGAATGGCGTGTTTAGCGATTATGACCAAGTAACTTTATGATAAATATTTTTGGCTGTATAATCATCTCTTATTTATTAGGTTCTATTCCATCTGGTATAATTATTGCAAAATTATTTAACCTTGGAGATATAAGAAAAATTGGTTCTGGTAACACCGGTGCTACAAATGTGCTACGTACAGGAAATTACAAAGCGTCTGCCATAACTTTGCTTTTAGATGTCTTAAAGGCTATAATTGCTATTAAGGCTTGTGAATTACTTTTTCCTGATACCTACATATTATCAGCACTTTTTATCTTAATTGGACATATATTCCCCGTTTGGTTAAAAAAATTTAGCGGTGGAAAAGGTTATGCATCATTTCTAGGAATAATGATTGCTACAAATTGCATTCTATTTTTTATAACAATCAGTATTTGGATAATATGTTTTTTAATTTTTAGAATATCTTCCCTTTCGGCCTTAATTAGCACTCTGGGACTAATGATAGCTGCATACTTATTGCTTGGAGCAGAAGATGGGCAATTATATTTTCTTATTAGTATGATAATACTTATATCGCACGGGAAAAATATTTTCAGATTACTGGGTGGGACTGAAAAACCATTGTAGTGCAAAAACTCCCTTAATTCCTATCATTTATACTTTATTGTATGTCTTAATTTGACAAAATCATTTATTTTCGCTTAATAAGTTCAAAATAGATTAAATAAAATGAATTTAGTAATAGTAGAAAGTCCAGCTAAGGCAAAAACGATAAATGCTTATTTAGGCAATAACTTTAAAGTTCTTGCGAGCTATGGGCATGTTAGAGATTTACCTTCTAAGAATGGATCGGTTGATCCAGAGAATAACTTTGCTTTTGAATGGGAGACATCAGATAAATCAAAAAAAAATTTATCTGAAATATATAAGGCCGTAGAACAATCTGATAATTTGTATTTAGCAACTGACCCTGACCGTGAAGGAGAGGCAATTGCTTGGCATATATTAGAATTGCTGAAAAAGAAGAAGCTTCTAAAAAATAAAGTGGTTAAAAGAGTAGTGTTTAGTGAAATTACTAAATCAGCAGTAACAAAGGGAATTGAAAACCCAAGGAATATAGATGATGGATTAGTATCTGCCTATTTAGCCAGAAGAGCTCTTGATTATTTAGTTGGATTTAATTTATCCCCTGTTCTATGGAGGAAGCTTCCTGGAGCAAAATCAGCTGGTAGAGTTCAATCAGTAGCATTAAGACTTATCTGTGAAAGAGAATTAGAAATAGAAGCCTTTAACCCTGAAGAATATTGGAAAATAAAATGTAAATTTTCTACAAGTGAAAAAGAAGAATTTGAGGCAAATCTAACAAGCTACAATAGTAACAAAGTAGAAAAGCATAGCTTTAAGAATGAAGATGAGGCAAAAAATGTTCTGAGTTCTTTTAAAGATCAGAATTTTAAAATATCTAATATTTCAAAAAAACCTGCGCTAAGAAATTCCAATGCTCCCTTTTCCACCTCAACACTTCAACAAGAAGCCTCAAGTGTATTTGGATTTGGTGCCTCCAGAACAATGCAAATTGCTCAAAAACTATTTCAAGGTATAGAAATTAATGCCGAGACGGTTGGCCTAATAACTTATATGAGAACTGATAGTACCGAATTATCTAAAGAAGCCATAGAATCCTATAGAGAATATTTAAAAGAGAACTTTAGCTCAGAATATCTTCCAAGTGAAATAAAAACATATAAAAGTAAAAAAGCAAAGAATGCTCAGGAAGCACATGAAGGTATACGACCAACAGATATAAAATTATCACCTGATAATATAAAGAAGTACCTAGATGAAGATGGCAATAAGCTATATCGCTTAATCTGGAAACGTTCTTTAGCCAGTCAAATGAGCTCTGCTCAGTATGAAAGAACTTCTGTTGATATCATCTCTAATGATACAAATTTAGAACTACGTGCAAATGGTTCAATTAAAAAGTTTGATGGATTTTTAAATGTTTATGGAGAGTTTAAGGAAAAAGATATTGTAGCAAATGAAGACGAGCAAGAAATCTCTGAAAGCAGTGATAAACTTCTACCGGACTTAACAATGGATACAAATTTTTCAAAACAAACCCCTGAATCAAGCCAGCACTTTACTCTTCCTCCACCTCGATACTCTGAAGCAAGTTTGGTAAAAAAACTAGAAGAGCTAGGCATTGGGCGTCCATCTACATATGCCAGTATAATTTCTGTTTTAAAAATGAGAGCTTATGTTGATATTGAAAAGAATAGATTTGTCCCTGTAGATAGAGCAATTCTAATCACTGCATTTTTAAAAGGCTTCTTTGATAAGTATGTTGATTATGATTTTACTGCAGACATGGAAGATAAGCTTGATGATATAACTACTGGAAAAATAAGTTGGACAGAATTTCTTTCAATATTTTGGAAAGATTTTTCAAAAAATGTTGGTGATGTTATGGAGCTAAGAATAACAAATATCCTAGATAATCTAAATGAAAGTCTTAAAACTCATATATTTGTTTCTGATGATAGTGAAAAAAAAGTTACTAGGGTCTGTCCAAATGGATGTGGAGGAGAATTAAGTTTAAAAGTTAGTAGGTTTGGAGCTTTCGTAGGGTGTGCAAATTATCCTGATTGTAAGTTTACTCGCCCAATATCACATAAAAAAGTTAAAGAGGTATTTGACGATATTATTTTAGGAATCGATGAAGTTACATCGAAAGAAATTAAATTATTAAGTGGAAGATTTGGTCCTTATATACAACTAGGTAACATGGAAGGAAAAGAAAAACCTAAACGTGCATCAATTCCTAAAAACATATCTCCAAATGATATTAACCTAGAAAAGGCTAAGCTTTTATTGAGCTTACCAAGAAAAGTTGGTGATCACCCTGAGTCTGGGCAAGAAATTATGGTTAACTACGGGAGATATGGTGGCTATTTAACTTGTGATGGCAAGAATGCAACCCTTGAAGATAATGCTGAAGTATTTGATATAGGCATCAATAGAGCAGTAACGCTTTTAGCTAATGCCAAACCTGGAAGATTAAAAAGCTCATCTGAACTTAAAACTTTAGGAGAACACCCAGCTGATGGCAAGCCAATTAAGGTCATGAAGGGTAAATTTGGTCCTTATGTTAAATATAAGACAATTAATGCTACAATCCCTGATTCATTTGATCCAGAAACCATTGAACTAGATGAGGCTCTAGAGTTAATTGATAAAAAAATGGATAAAAAGCCTAGGAAAAAAAAGAAAACAGTTAAAAAGAAGGCTACAAAAAAACAACCAAAAGAATAATAAGTTATTTGTATTAAAAAATAACTGCTCAACCATTTAGTATTTTAAATTCATGAATGTTTGATATAGTAATCCTTATATAAAATTAGGAAAACAATCTATGGCACTTGTTCACAAAGAAGTAATTAAATTAAAAAACTCACTTAGTTTTAAAAACCAAGCTTTTATAAATGGTAATTTTGTAGACTCTGTATCAGGAAAAGTATTTGAAGATATCTCTCCTGTAGATGGTAACTTGGTAACTTCTGTTGCGGAGTGTGACATTGAAGATGTAAACAATGCTGTTTCAGCTGCTAGAACTGTTTTTGAAAAGGGCTCTTGGTCAAGAATGGCTCCTAATAAAAGAAAAAAAATACTTTTTAAATTTGCAAATTTAATTAAAAAAAACATTTTAGAGCTTGGAATTCTTGAAACATTAGATGTGGGAAAACCTATATCTGCTGCAACAGGTGATATAGCGGCATGTGCCGCATGCTTAAATTGGTATGCTGAAGCAATTGATAAGCTATATGATGATGTAGCTCCTACCAGGGACAATATTATAGCAATGATCACCAAAGAGCCTTTAGGAGTTGTTGGTGCGGTTACACCGTGGAACTACCCTTTGTTGATGGCATTTTGGAAAATTGCTCCTGCTTTAGCTACTGGAAATAGTTTTATTCTAAAACCAGCAGAACAGTCTCCATTATCTGCATTAAGAGTTTCTGAGCTTGCGATGGAAGCTGGAATTCCCGAGGGTGTTTTTAATGTAGTACCAGGATTTGGACCAACTGCAGGTAAGGCACTAGGTATGCATATGGATGTTGATAAACTAGGTTTCACTGGATCAACTGAAGTTGGAAAGCTCTTTCTAAAATATTCAGGAGAATCTAATATGAAAAGAGTCTCGCTAGAGTGTGGTGGAAAATCACCAAACATAGTTTTTGCAGATGCTCCAGATATAGACCTTGCTGCAAAAAATGCTGCTGATGGGATGTTTTTCAATAGTGGACAAGTTTGTGATGCTCCATCAAGGCTTTTAATTGAAAAGCCTATTAAAGATGAGTTTCTTGAAAAACTAATAGAATATAGTAAGCCTTGGATGCCGAATGATCCATTTCATCCAGATACGGCAATGGGATCTATGGTTGATAAGGCCCAAACAGCTCGCGTTTTAGACTACATTGAAACTGGAAAAACTGAAGGTGCTGAAATTATTGCTGGTGGCAAACAAGTAAATAAAGATTCAGGTGGATATTATATAGAGCCTACAATTTTTAAAAATGTTAATAATAATATGAGAATAGCTAGAGAAGAGATATTTGGACCTGTTCTTTCTACAATAGAATTTGATGGAGCAGACCAGGCGCTTGAGATAGCAAATGATACTGACTATGGTTTAAATGCCATGATTTGGTCAAATGATCTTAATAAGGTTCATAAAATTGCTAAAAGAATCAAAAGTGGAAAAGTTTTGATTAATAGCATGAGTGACGGTGATATGTCTGTACCTCACGGAGGCTATAAACAGTCAGGATTTGGTCGAGACAAGTCTTTAGAGGCAATGGGTCAATATACTCAAACAAAACTAACTTGGATTGAGTTAAAGTAAGTCTAAATGTCCACAACTAATCCTGAGATTGGGGCAAAAATATTGCCTGTTCATGAAGATGTAATTCCTCAGCTAAATGAACTGTCGCTCAACACAAGTAAGCCACTTCTTATTTCTGATGCAGATGAAGTAATACTCGATTTTTTAGGGTCATTTGAAAAATATCTTTTAACTTTTAATCTTAAGATTGATCTATCAACTTATTCATTATTAGGAAATATTTTTGACATAAATAGCAATGAACCTGTCTCTAAGGAAGAAGTGACTCTTCATATAGAAGGTTTTTTTAAGAAACATACTAAAGATATTAGTTTTAGTATAGGCGCATATGAAAATTTAAAAAAAATTGAAAATGAATTAAATTTTCAAATAATTATTTTAACAAATATTCCAGTATCAAGGAGACAAGATAGAATTCATTGTTTTAGAAAAAATAATTTAGAATATCCTATAATTGCAAATATACGTTCAAAAGGACCCACAATTCGGAAAATAATATCGGGCTTTAAAAATAAAGTTTTCTTTATAGATGATATGATATTTAATTTAGAATCTGCAAATACAGAGACTCCAGAAGTTAAATTAATACACTATGTTTCTGACAAAAGACTTGCTAAGCTACTTAAGACTCCAAAAAAGATAGCTACTCGAGCTGAATCTTGGGATGAAATTTATAGATACATTAAAAATGAAGTTGCAAAATAAATTATTGAAATTAAATGATGCACTGGCTTACTAAGAACCCTATTGCACATAGAGGATTACACAACAATATTACGGTGTTTGAAAATACCAAAGAATCTTTTCAGGCTGCAATAGTAAATAATTTTGCAATTGAATGTGACGTCTCCCTAACGCT
Organism: Pelagibacteraceae bacterium AG-422-B15; assembly: GCA_905182345.1. Taxonomy (GTDB): domain Bacteria; phylum Pseudomonadota; class Alphaproteobacteria; order Pelagibacterales; family AG-422-B15; genus CACCCN01. The sequence goes on along the minus strand of CAJJBG010000013.1, from coordinate 41,923 downwards.
AGACTATGAAGTTGCAGTTTTTCATGACAAGACTTTAAAAAGACTTTGCCAAGTTGATGCTGACGTATCAAGTCTTACGATGAATGAACTAAGAAAACAAAGTATTAAGGGTAGTTCCTCAAATATAATTTCCTTGGATGAAATGTTACATGTAGTTAATGCTAATGTTCCAATAATCGTTGAAATTAAAGGAAATTTTACACCTTTTATAGAAGAAAGAATTCAAGAAATTATCCGTTCGTATCATGGCCCAATCGCATTAAAATCATTTAACTTGGAATCAATAAAATGGCTAATTAAGTTTTTGCCCTTTATACCAAAAGGATTGGTTATAGATAATAAGAATAATAATTCTGAATTTGTTTTGGATATGGACATAGATTTTGTTTCTTGTGACGTTAATATTATAGAATCCGAATTAATAGCCAAGCTAAAAGCAAAACAAATTCCTGTAATTACATGGACTATCAACAGTAAAGATAAACAAAAAAAAGCTGCTAACTTTGCAGATAATATAATTTTTGAAAACATCGAGCCTTAAAATGATTATAAAAAAAACTATAAAATCGGTACAAAAATATTTAAACAACAAAAAACCAAAGTTAATCAATAAAATTGCATTTATTCCTACTATGGGTGCCTTGCATGAAGGACACTTATCTTTAATTAAACTGGCAAAAGAAAGACAGTATTTTATTATTGTAAGTATTTATGTAAACCCTTCTCAATTTGACCCTAATGAAGATTTTTCAAATTACCCGAGAACATTGAGAACTGATCTTGCTAAATTAAAAAAATTATCTGTTGATTTAATATTTACACCGAAAATAGATGACATTTCTAAGTATACTTTTAAAAAAATGAAATACAGCACTTTTGGTATAGAAAATAAACTTTGTGGCAGGTTTAGGCCTCACCATTTTCCTGGAGTAGCAGAAATTGTTTTAAAATTCTTATCAATCCTAAAGCCTGAGGTTATTTATCTTGGTCAAAAAGATTATCAGCAATTTTTTTACCTAAAAAGAATTATTGAGCAAACTAATTTACCTATGAAAGTTAAGATGGGTAAAACTATTAGAGAAAATAGTGGTTTAGCTTTATCATCTAGAAATAAGTATCTTAGCAAAGATGACCATGAAATTTCAGTGCATCTATATAAAACTCTTAAAGAGACTCGACTGTTAATTAAAAATGGCCTTAACCTATCATCGCTACTAAAAAAACAGAAAAAGAAGCTTCTTAAAATAGGTTTTACTAAAATTGACTACTTAGAGGTTAAGCGGAATGACTTAAAGACCTCAACTAAGCCACATAAAAAATCAAGAATCTTCATAGCTGCACATATTAATGACGTAAGGCTTATAGATAATATATTAATTTAGTTAAGAAAAATAGAGGCTAAGCCTAAGAAGCAGAAAAAGCCTACTACATCAGTAACTGTTGTAACAAATACGCTTGATGCAATTGCAGGATCAATCTTCATTGAATTTAGCGCATATGGAATAATAAATCCAAATATTCCAGCAGAAAAAATATTAACAATAATTGCAGTCCCTACTATCAAAGATAAGTTTAAATCTCTAAACCAAATATAGGACAACAATCCTGTGATAATTGAAAAAATTATGCCATTTAAAAAAGATATGCCAATTTCTTTATTTAATATTTTGCTTCTATTGCTGTCTATTAGTTCTCTGGTAGCTAAAGACCTTATCGTTAATGTTAATGTCTGGGTGCCTGCATTACCCCCCATAGAGGCGATGATTGGCATGAGAACAGCAAGAGCAACCATTTTTTCAATACTTGCATCAAATAAACTAATTACAATAGAGGCTAGTATTGCTGTAAGTAAGTTTAAAAAAAGCCATATAAATCTTTTTCGAACAGATTGCAGTATGTTTTGATTGGCCTCTGTTTCTGAAACACCTCCCAAAAGTAAGATGTCTTCTTCAGCCTCTTCCTGTAAAACCCAAACTACATCATCAGCAGTAATTCGACCAATTAATTTACCTAGCTCATCAATTACTCCAGCAGAAACCAAGGAATATTTTTCAAATTCATAAGCAACTTCTTCTTGGTCCATTATAGCAGGTATTAATATCGGATTATCTTGCATTATCTTACTTAAAAATTTATTTTTCGAGCTACGTAAAACTCTTGAAACAGGGATATTTCCAAGTGGTTTGTTCATTGGATCAACAACAAAGATTTCTAAAAAATCATTAGGTAAATCAATTTCTTCTCTAAGATAATCAATTGTTTGTCCTACAGTCCAAAATGATGGTAATGCAACATATTCTTTTTGCATTCTTCGTCCGGCTGAATCTTCAGGATAATTTAGACTTTCTTGAAATATTTCTCGATCCTCATCAGAAACTTCATTTAATATTTTTTGCTGATCAACAGGTTCTAAAGATTCAATTAAAGAAACTGCATCATTAGTTTCCATGTCAGAAATAGCTTTTGCTACTTCTTTTTTATCAAGGCTTTTTATAGTTTCATCTAATATTGAATCATCAATTTCTGCCAGAACAGACGTGTAAACATTCTCATCTAGATTTTCTAATAAGAATGTTCTTTGCTCACTGTTTAGAAATGTGAGTAAATCCGCTAAGTCACCTGGATGTACATTTGCTAAGAGCTCTTTAATTGCATGAATTTCTTTTTTATTTGATAGTTTAATTGTTAATTTAATTAAATCATTACTAAGCACAATACGCTCATTATTTTTAGTAATTTCAAATTTGTTTATCATAATACTTATTATTTACATGAAAATAGGTTAAATTTCACTTAATAAGAAATAATAATATGAGATGGAAAATATCAAATAAACCAGAAGACTATGTTGCCTCTATTAAATATATGGAGTCAGAGGTTAACAAGATAGCAAGGGATGATTCTGAAGAATTAATCTGGCTACTTGATTACCCTTCTCTTTATACCAGTGGAATTATGGCTGATCCTGCTGACTTGTTAAATAAAAATAAGTTTCCTATATATTTATCAAACCGCGGTGGAAAATATACTTATCACGGTCCTGGCCAAAGAGTAGTTTATACTATGATTAACTTAAATAAAAAAAATAAAGATGTAGGTAATTTTGTAAGAGCTTTAGAGGATGTCATTATTGGAACACTTAATGAAATTGGAATTAAAAGTGAGAAAAATGATAATCATCACGGTGTCTTTATAAAAAAACCGAATAATCAATTACATAAAATAGCAAGTATAGGTTGTAGGTTTAGAAAATGGGTTAGTTACCATGGCTTTAGTATTAATCACAATCCGACTCTAGAGCACTACTCCGGGATAAATCCTTGTGGTCTTAGTAACAAAAATGTAACTAGTATTGCAGATTTAGGAATAAATATTAAGAAAAATGAATTAGATCTTATCATTAAAAAAAATTTATCAAAAATACTTAATTTATGAAATTTATAATTATTAATTTGCAACGATATCTAAAGGAAAAAGTAGTAAAATGATCCTAAAAAATAAAAATATTATTATTTCTGCTGGTGCAACTGGTGTTGGTTGGGCTGCAGCAAAAATACTACATAACAGAGGAGCAAATATATTTCTTTGTGACATTAATAAGTCTGCTGTTAAAAAAATTAATGCTAATAAAATATATAAAAATAAAATTTATGCTTTTTTATGCAATGCAGACGAAGAAAAGGAAATTATTGATTTTTTTAAAAACATACAAAAAATAACTAATAAGATTGATTGCTTAATTAATAATGTCGGAATTTCCGGTCCCACTGGATTAATTGAAAAATTAAGCTATAAGGACTGGGAACAAACATTAAAGACAAATGTTATAGGGCATTTTTTATTTACCAAGCATGCGATACCTATGCTTAAAAAAAATAAAAGTGGTTCAATCATAAATATATCTTCAACTGCTGGAATTTATGGCTTTCCTTTGCGATCACCTTATGCTTCGAGCAAGTGGGCAACAATTGGTTTTACAAAGACTGCTGCTATGGAACTAGGAAAATTTAAGATTAGAGTAAATGCAATATTACCTGGATCAATAAAAGGTGTGCGCATGAACAAGGTTATTAAAGCACAGGCTAAGTCCTTAGGTGTTTCTGAAAAAAAAGTTGAGCAAGAATTCTTATCAGCTTCTTCAATGAGTTGTTGGATAGAAGAGAATGACATAGGAAAGCTATGCTCATTTTTAATTTCTGATGATGGAAATAAAATCTCAGGTCAATCAATTGCAGTAGATGGAAATGGCTTAAGATAATTTAATCAAATAAAAATATTGTAAGGAAAAAATTATTTTATTAATTTTTTATAGGGATAATCATGCTAATATAGGCATCTGCGGCTACTACCCCATTATCCATTACTATCAATGGGTTAACATCTAGCTCTTGTAATTTATCTAGATTAATTTCAGCAAAATTAGCAATAGACATGATAGCTTTTATTGTGCTTTTAATATCTCCTGGTGATTTACCGCGATAACCATTTAATAATTTAGCAGCTTTTAATTTAAGCAATGCTCGTTCAACTGCTTTTTCAGTTGTTGGTAACAATAAGCTTATGCTGTCTTGGATCAATTCAACTAGTATTCCCCCAGACCCAATAATAAGAGCTAACCCAAAGTTTTCTTCACGTTTTACACCGATGATTAACTCAGCTACTTGATGATTTGACATTTTCTCAACTAACAAAGTACTTGTGTTTATATCTGGATAATTACGTTTAATTTTATCAACCATTTCAAAAGCAAGAAGACCGGCTTGTTTAGGTGTTTTAATATTAATAATTACTGCACCTGCTTCTGTTTTATGTTGCAAATTATTGTTAACTAGCTTGACTGCAACAGGACAATTTAATTCTTGAGCAGCACTTTCAACTTGCTCTTTGCTTACCAGGTGACCCTCTGGTATGGGGACTCCATACTCTGCTAATTTTTGCTTACTTTCCCATTCATTCATTAAAGTAGTTTCGCCTTGTAGTGGTGGTGCTAGTAATAAAGTTTTTTCAAAATCATCTATTTGACTGAGAATTTCATTTCGACGAATACTATATTGTACTACTCGTCCAATTGCAGCTAAACCATCTTCAACACCTTGTAGAGCAGAGATTTCATGATTGTGTAATTTTTCCCTAGTTGCTTTTGGTAAAAGCTCTGGAAAAGCAGATGCAATAGCTCCTGGAATTCCTTTTTTGCTCAATTCTTGCTGAAAAATATCAGCCATTAAATCACATTGTACACGCTCACCAGACTCTTCTGTAGGATAGTCTAGAACTAAAAATCCAAAATCTATGTTTCCATCTAGCATTGTTTTAACACAACCTCTTAATGCACTTTCATTGCCCCATATTGCTGTAGTAAAGTCTAATGGATTAGAAATACTAGCAAATTTTGGTAGCACAGTTTGCAATGATAAATTTTGTACTGAAGTTAAATTGGGTAGCTCTAAATTATTAGTCTCACTATAGTCCGCTATAAAACCAGCATCACCGCCTGAGACTGCTAAGGCAGCAAATTTTGGTCCTTTGGGTATTTTTTGGCAAGATGCTATTTTCATTGTTTCGATAAAGCCCGTGGGTCCACTTACTCGAATAATCCCAACACGGTCAAATAAAGCATTATAAAGATCATCAGAGCCTGCTAGTGAACTGGTATGGCTTAAAGCTAATTCTGCTCCAATTCTTGATGCTCCAATTTTCATAGCAATAATTGGAATGCCTTTTTTTAAAGCTATCATGGAAACTTTTTCAAAAGCAGCTATCTCTCTTAAGCCTTCAATATGAATTCCGATTGCAGTTACGCGTGGTTCTTCTAAAAGAGCTTCAATTAAATCGTGTACTTTGATTGAGGCTTGATTACCAACGCTCACCATGTAAGCAATTGGAAGAGACCTATCTGCCATAGATAGATTGTAAGCAAAGTTGCCGCTTTGCGTAAGGATTGCTACACCTTTTTTAACTATTTTGCCGCCATGAGCAACAGGCCATAAGGCGGCTCCATGTAAATAATCAAGTATACCATAACAATTAGGCCCTATTAGTGCCATGTCCCCACTCGCTTCAAGTAGCTTAATCTGCATCTTTTTACCTTCTGCACTCATTTCAGCAAATCCAGAAGCATAACACACAGCACCAGCTGCTCCAGAATCGTTTAGTTGCTGGACAATATTCACGGTAGTTTCATTATCCGTTCCAATAAATGCTGCATCAATAGGTCCAGGTAGATCAAAGATTGATTTAAAGCAGGTCTCACCATCAATTACTTTATGTTTAGGGTTTATCAACCAAACAGGTCCTTGAAAGCCACCTTGTCGACAGCGCCTTACAGAATCAACCATAGACTTGCCTCCAAAAAAGGCGATGCTTTTAGGCGCTAAAAAGCGTCGTAGATTTTTTGATTTATTCATAATTATCTATTGAGACTAAGCTGGCTTATTAATTCTGATATGGTGCCAATAGTTCTCGTGATATGATGTGCCTCTGAATTTCTGAAGTACCTTCCCATATTCTTTCAATTCTAGCATTTCGCCACATTCTTTCTATTGGAATTTGGTCCATCAATCCCATTCCACCATAGATTTGTACAGCCTCATCAACTGCACGGCCTAAAACTTCACTAGCAAATAATTTTGCCATTCCAGCATCAGCATCAGATAGTGAGCCAAGATCCATCTTTTCAGCTGCGTACAAAGTTAGTAAATCTGCAGCTCTTATTTCTGTTGCCATGTCAGCTAATTTAAAAGAAATTCCTTGATTCATTCCAATTGATTTACCAAATTGCTTACGGTTTGCTGACCAAGAAAGAGAGGCATCTAAGGCTCGTTGAGCTTGACCTACGCAATTAGCTGCAACCATAACTCGTCCAGCAGTTAGCCAATCATTTGCAACATCCCAACCTTTGCCAGTTTCACCTAATACCTTTTGAGATGAAACCCTACAATCATCAAAAAATAACTCAAAGGTATGGTAACCACGATTACTAGTACAGTTGGGGCCTCGACGAATAGTTAGGCCAGCACTGTTTGAATCTACTAGAAATGCAGTTACTTCATTTCGACTACGGCCCTTATGCTCATATGTGCCTGTAACAGCAAACACAATTGCAAAATCGGCATACCCTGCATGACTTATAAAGTGTTTAGATCCATTTAAAATAAAGTCGTCACCATCTTTACTTGCTTTGGTATTCATTGCATTAGCATCAGAACCAGAACCAGGTTCAGTTAGAGCAAAACAATCAATTTTATTTCCAGCTACACAAGGCTTGAGGTATTCCTCTATCTGTTTTCCCTTACAAGCCATTAATATTTTGGAAGGTCGAGCCACATTAACGTGAAGAGCCCAACTACATTTGGATAGTTCACGTTCAATTAAGGCTTGTGATATAAAGTCTAGTCCTGGCCCACCACTTTCTATAGGCATGTTAAAGGCATACAACCCAGCTTTAATTGCTTTTTGACGAATATCAGAAGCTAGTTCAGGCGAAACATTATCCTGTCTATCTACTTCATCCTCATGTGGTAATAGTTCTTTTTTTACAAATGCTTGAACTGAATTAATCAGCATTTCTTGTTCTTCAGAAAGTTGAAAGTTCATACTTTAATTATCTCCCTATAAAATTTGCTTTTCTTTTTTCAATAGAGGCTTTGATTGCTTCCTTAGCATCTTCTGATCTGCCACATAAAAGTCCTGTCTCTTGTTCCAGCAGAAGCTGAATTAATAAAGTATTTTGAGAACCAATATCTAATAGTTCTTTTGTTTTACCATAGGCAAATGTTGGCCCGGCAGCTAAACATTTTGCAAGTGTCTCTACTTCTGTAGATAATTTTTCAGCTTCAAATAAGCCTGTAATTATTCCTGATTCATGAGCTCGTTGAGCTAGCCATGTTTCATCATAAAATAAAAATTCTTTTGCTTTCTCTAGACCTATTAAGCGTGGCAAATGCCAACTAGAGCCTGCATCTGGTGAATATGCCATTGACGTGTACCCAGCTTTAAATTTAGCCTTATTAGACGCATATCTAAAATCACAACATAGAGCAAGGTCAAGACCGGCTCCTACTGTAATACCATTAATCATTGCAATAACTGGCTTTGGTATTTTAGTCAACTTAACCATTGTTAAGTGAGCAGCCTCAGTCCAACCATATGTTTCCAATGCACCGCGTGCTTCAGCACTAGCCCATTCATCAACGTCAGCACCAGAGCAAAATGCTCGTCCGCTCCCAGTAATTACTAGACAGCGTACATTATTATCAGTACTAGCTGAGTCAAAAGCTTCACTAAGTTCAGTGAGAAAATCTACTGTTAAAGCATTTAACTGATCTGGTCGACTTAGGGTCAGCCATCGGATGCCATTCTCATCTGTAATTTTTACAGCGCTCATAAAATTCTCTCCAAAAGAAAATTGAAAATTAACGATCAACACAATACTTGGAAGTGCTCTCTTTTCATTATTTTATTGACAGAATTATATCATTCAAGGATTAATCTGTCTTATGAAAAGAAAAGCCTTAATTGATTTAATGGTTCAAGCTATTTAAAGGCTTTATTTGAAAGTTACTAGTATCTCATCTGTGCTGACAGAAGAGCCTTCATCAATAAAAATATCTTCAACTATACAGTCTTTTTCACTCTTTAATATATTTTCCATTTTCATTGCCTCAATAATAACAATTTGCTCCCCAGCTTTAACTGACTGCCCTTTTTTGACATCTATTGATTTAATAAGCCCTGGCATTGGAGAGATTAATTTCTTAGACAAGTCTTCTACTTTAATTTCAGGCATATAATTGAAAAGGTTTTTGTATTTTTCAGGAGCAACGATTAAGTCTAAGCTACAGTCTTCAGCTGTTAGTGAAAATTGATTAAAATTAGAGACTTTATTAACTTTTATAAAACAAAGTTCATCATCAATTTTTAATTTCATTATTTTTTCATTATTTTTCCAAGCAGATTCTATAAAGTGTTGTTTATCTTTTTCGTTTAAGCTAATAGAAAAAGAATCATTAGATAGATTAACTTCGTTAATTAAAAAACTTGTTTCCTTTTTGTCTATAATTACTGAAAGATTTGATTCGTTGCTTGTTGAGTTTAATTTTTTATAAATTAAAATTGCTGCATAATTGAATTTTTTTATTAAAGATTTATTCATTCCATAATTATAAGAGTAACCTTTTGGATAGTTTTTTTTAATAAAATTTGTATTTATAGCTCCACTTTTAAAATCTTTATTTTTTAATGTTGAGATCAAAAATGCAATATTATGAGTCACACCAGAAATATAGTATTGCTGTAATGCATCAATCATAAGATTAATAGCTTTGTCTCTGCTGGGGGCATGCACAGCTAGTTTAGAAATCATTGGATCATAAAATATACTGATATCAGAACCACCCGAAACACCCGTATCATTTCTTATGAGCTCATCGTCTTTTGTTTGCTTTGGCTCATGGTATTCAATAATTCTTCCTATTGAAGGTAAAAAATCTTTTAGAGGGTCTTCAGCATATATTCTTGATTCAATGGACCAGCCATTAAGGCTTATATCTTTTTGTTTTAAATTTAATTTTTTTCCATTGGCACAGTTAATCATTTGCTCTACAAGATCCACTCCTGTCACAAGCTCTGTAACTGGGTGCTCAACCTGCAAACGTGTATTCATTTCCAAAAAATAGAAGTTCTTTTTATCGTCAACCACAAATTCAACTGTACCTGCGGAATCATAATTTACTTCCTTAGCTAATCTAAGTGCCTGTTCTGCCATTGCATCACGCAGTTCATTGTCAACAAATGAGGATGGGCACTCTTCTATAACTTTTTGATATCTTCTTTGTATTGAACATTCACGTTCACCTAGATGAATTTGATTTCCATGTTTGTCACATAGAATTTGAATTTCTATATGTCTAGGATTTATAATATATTTTTCAATAAACACCCTATCATCTCCAAAGCTATTTAGGGCCTCGCTTTGTGCCGCCTTTAGATTTTCTTCTAATTCTCCACGTGATTCTACTATTCTCATTCCCTTTCCACCACCACCAGCTGACGCTTTTAATAGGATAGGAAAGCCAATTTTTTCAGCAATTTTAATAGCTTTCTTAGGATCTTTAATTGCTTCAGTATGGCCAGGTATTACGTTTAACTTTAATTTCATTGCAAGGTTCTTAGATTCAATCTTGTCACCCATTTTTGTTATTGCATTTTTGTTAGGCCCTATGAACTTTATTTTTTCTTTTTCAAGTGCCTTAACAAAGTTAAAATTCTCAGATAAAAATCCATAACCAGGATGTATAGCGTCGCTCTTTGATTTTTTTGCAATCTCAATAATTTTATTAATAACCAGGTATGATTCATTGGGAGCTGAAGGTCCAATGTAATACGCTTCATCAGCTAACTTTACAAAATTAGCATTCTTATCTGCGTCCGAGTAAACAGCTACAGTTTTTATATTCATTTTTTTTGCAGTTTTTATAATCCTACATGCAATTTCGCCTCTATTAGCGATAAGAATTTTTTTTATCATATTATAACGGTATATTGTCGTGTTTTTTATATGGTGATGTTAACTCTTTATTTTCCAAGTTATCTAATGCAACTGCTATTCTTTTTCTTGTAGACTGTGGCTTGATAACATCATCAATAAAACCTCTGCTAGATGCAATAAATGGATTAGCAAATTGTTTGGTGTATTCATTTGTTTTTTCAGCAATATCTTTTTCATTTTTAAGCTCATTTCTATATAGAATTTCTACAGCTCCTTTTGCCCCCATTACGGCTATCTCAGCAGTTGGCCACGCATAATTAATGTCGCCTCTCAAGTGCTTTGAGGCCATAACTACGTATGCTCCTCCATACGCTTTACGCGTAATGATGGTGATTTTTGGAACAGTTGCCTCGGCATAGGCATAAAGTAATTTAGCACCGTTTTTAATAATACCGTTATGTTCTTGTGAAACGCCCGGTAAAAACCCTGGAACATCTACAAATGTTATAATTGGGATATTAAAACAATCACAAAACCTTACAAATCTAGCTGCTTTTTTACTTGCATCTATATCTAGGCAGCCAGCTAAAACTAAAGGCTGATTAGCTACAAGTCCTACGGTACGGCCCTGTACTCTTCCAAAGCCAACAATCATATTTTTTGCATACTCAGCTTGAATTTCAAAAAAGTCACTATTATCAACAACTTTATTTATTAGCTCAAGCATATCATATGGTTTATTTGGATTATCAGGTACCAAGGTATCTAATGATAGATCAGGACTAAGGTCTTGATACTCAGTGCTATGTTTGATTGATTTTTCCTTGTTACTTGATGGTAGTAAATTTATTAGTTTTTTTACCTCATACAATGTCTCGATATCATTTTCATACGCTCCATCTGCAACAGAGGATTTTGAAGTATGTGTTTTGGCTCCACCTAATTCCTCTTGAGTAACATTTTCTTGAGTTACAGTTTTAACAACATCAGGACCTGTGACAAACATAAATGAGGTATCTTTTACCATAAAAATAAAGTCAGTCATAGCAGGTGAGTAAACAGCACCTCCTGCACATGGACCCATAATTACAGATATTTGTGGCACTACTCCAGAGGCAAGGACATTTCTTTGAAATACATCTCCATATCCTGCTAAGGAAGCCACGCCTTCTTGAATACGAGCTCCACCAGAATCATTTATACCTATTACAGGAGCACCAACTTTAAGTGCCATATCCATTATTTTACAAATTTTTTCTGCGTGTGCTTCTGATAAAGAGCCTCCAAAAACTGTAAAGTCTTGACTAAAAACGTAAACTAATTTTCCATTAATTTTTCCACTACCTGTAACAACACTGTCACCAGGGTACTTTTGTTTTCCCATCCCAAAGTCATTAGTCCTATGTTCAACGTACATGTCATATTCTTCAAAAGTATCTTGATCTAGAAGTACGTCTATTCTCTCACGGGCTGTAAGCTTACCTTTAGCATGTTGTGCATCAACTCTTTTCTTGCCACCACCTTCTCTGGCTTGGCTTCTTTTTTTTTCTAGCTCTTCTATAATTGATTTCATAATGGTTCCTATAATAACTAATTAATTTAAATTAGACAATCATATGTAATTAAAAAAATGTTCTGGTAAATCTGCTTCCACTTTGATCAGCTCACCTGTTTGATCTTCAAATTGAATTTTTTTTGCATGTAAAAAAAGATTATTTTCATTTTTAAAATCTTTTGACACAGGTAAATAGTGCTTATTGTCACCTAAGATGGGGAAACCACTTAATTTACAGTGAATTCTTAATTGGTGTTTTCGTCCTGTTATAGGACTTAACTCTATATGAGTTAAGTTATTAGATAATATTTTTATAATTCTATACTTAGTTTCTGCATTATATACTTGATCGTCTTCAATAATATCATTGTTCATTACACCTAGATCATTATCTGGAACACCAATAACAACAGCTTCATAGCTTTTTGTTATTTTTCTTTCACTAAATAAATCCGCAAAGTGTTTTGCTGATGGTCTATTCAGTGCAAAAATTAAAATCCCACTAGTGTCCTTATCTAGGCGATGAACCAGCAATGGTCTGCTATTAAAAAGATTCGAGCCGTTTAATGTATCATCTAGATTTTTCCTTAGACCACTACCACCTTGAACAGCTATTTTATTCCACTTATTAATTATAAAATAATTTACATCTGAAAATATTATAGATTTCTTTAATCTTTCAAGATCTTTACTGTTTGGCTTGCTAATTACTCTTTTGTCATTTTCTTCGTAATTTTTTGAAAGTTGTATGATATCACCTGCTTGAATTCTATAGTTTGCAGTTTTCTTCTTATCATTGACTCTTATTAAGCCTTTTCTAAGATCTTTTTGGATTAAACTTTGAGGAACTGTAAGGGAGTTAACTAAATATCGATCTAGCCTTGTATCAATATCAATATCTTCAATAATTATTGAGCTTAAATGTTTAGCCATACAAGTAATCTTTATTTTTTGACTAAAGAGCCTTAAATATGAGATTGGTTAGACTATTTAGCTTCTTGATCTAAGAGTTGAATATATGCCATTGGAGCCTTATCGCCTGTACGGAAGCCAGCCTTTACAATTCTACAGTATCCACCATTTCTTTTTTCAAACCTTTTAGAAAGATCAGAAAAAACTTTTGTAACCGCTTCGCCATCTCTAAGCGAGCTAAATGCATTTATTCTAGAGGCGTTTGTATTTTTTTTGCCCAAAGTAATAATTTTTTCAACAAATGGTCTGAGTTCTTTTGCTTTTGGTAAGGTAGTCTTAATTGTCTCACTTTTAATCAAAGACACTGCCATATTTTCTAGCATAGAGATTCTGTGTGTAGACGTTCTGTTTAATTTTCTTTTGGCTATACCGTGTCTCATATTTTTATACTCTGTAAATTTTAATTATAAGGATCTTCAATTTTTCTTGCCATTTCTTCAATATTCTCTGGTGGCCAATTTGGAACTTCCATACCTAGATATAATGACATAACACCTAAAACTTCTTTTATTTCATTTAGTGATTTTCTACCAAAGTTTGGTGTTCTTAACATTTCTGTTTCAGTTTTTTGAACCAAGTCACCAATGTAAATGATATTATCATTTCTTAGACAATTCATTGATCTGACAGATAGCTCTAGCTCTTCTACTTTTCTTAATAGATTTTTATTAAACTGAGGCTCTAATGCGTCTGGTTCAGCAATAATTTCTTCGGGTTCGTCAAAATTAATAAATGATTGTAATTGATCCTGAATTATCCTTGCGGCAAAAGCAATTGAATCTTCTGGTGAAATTGAGCCGTCTGTTTCAATTGTCATAGTTAATTTATCATAATCTAAAACTTTACCTTCACGTGTGTTCTCAACGCTATAAGCTACTTGTTTTACAGGGCTAAAGATTGAATCTACGGGTATTAAGCCAATTGGAGCATCTTCTATTTTATTGTGCTCTGCGGCAACATAACCCTTACCTTTGGTTACAGTTAGTTCCATATTAAACTCAACATTATCATCTAAGTTACAAATAACTAATTCGGGATTAATAATATCAATTTCTGAAGGAGCATTAATCATTCCAGCAGTAATCTCTCCTGGACCAGTAACATTTAATGACATTTTTTTAACGCCTTCCGAATGCATGTTTAAAGAAAGAGATTTAATGTTTAAAACAATATCCGTAACATCCTCTCTGACACCGTCAATAGATGAAAATTCATGCAGTACATTCTCAATTTTAATAGCTGTAACTGCTGTTCCTTGTAAAGATGACAATAAAACTCTTCTAATTGCATTGCCCAAAGTTAACCCAAAACCTCTTTCTAATGGTTCAGCCGTTAACGTAGCTTGAAAGCTAGAAGTATCTGACGGCACTAGTGATAATTTAGAAGGCTTAATTAATGCCTGCCAGTTGTTTATTATGCTCATGTTATTACCCTTTATATTAATAAATATTTAAACTCGTCTTTTTTTAGGTGGTCTACATCCATTATGTGGAATCGGAGTAGTGTCTTTAATGGACGTGATATAGAATCCAACTGCTTGTAAAGCACGTAAAGCAGATTCTCTTCCTCCGCCAGGTCCTTTTACAAATACCTGCAAATTCTTTAAGCCAAATTCTTTAGCTTTATTTCCAGCATCCTCAGCAGCAACCTGCGCTGCATACGGAGTTGATTTTCTTGATCCTTTAAATCCTTTTACACCAGCAGATGACCAGGCTACACTATTGCCCTGTTCATCGGTAATTGTAATCATAGTATTATTAAATGATGCGCTTATATAAGCCATACCAGAAACAATATTCTTTTTAGACTTTTTTTTCTTAACTATTTTATTATCAGCCATATTACTTAGTTATCTTTTTCTTTCCGGCAATTGCTATAGCTTTACCTTTTTTTGTTCTTGCGTTGGTATGTGTTCTTTGTCCACGACATGGTAAATTTTTTCTATGTCTAACACCTCTATACGCACCTAAATCTTTTAGTCTTTTAATATTTGCAGAAACTTCTCTTCTAAGATCACCTTCTACAGTAAAGCTTGCAGATACAATATCTGTAACTTTTTTAATATCAGCTTCTGATAAATCTTGAACTCTAATGTTTTCATCAATATTAGCTTCCTTACATATATCAACTGAAAATTTTCTTCCAATTCCATACACATAGGTAAGAGCTATTACTATTTTTTTTTGACTTGGAATGTTTACACCAGCTATACGAGCCACAGATATATCCTTTGATTGCAGTTATTGAGAGATTGGCGGATTATATGATTATTAAGCAAATGGTCAAGCATATTAAGCAGCCTCCAAGATAGTGTTAATATCTTGATTTACTTGATTAATTTCATTAGTTCCATCCACTTTTTTAAGTAAGTTAAGATCATTGTAATAATCAACGAGCGGTTGTGTTTGCGTAAGGTATACATCTAACCTAGATTCAAGAACATTTTTATTGTCATCTTTTCGTCCTTCTACTTCTTTTCTTTGTATAATACGTTCAAGTAATACTGACTGATCAACATTTAGTAAAATCACTTTATGAATAACTATATTAATACTTTTCATTAAATCATTTAGTTTGTTTGCTTGATCAAGTGATCTAGGAAACCCATCAAATAGAAATCCAGAGAATTTATTATTATTTTCATTTAAAAAACTTTTTATTATTTTAATAATTATATCATCAGAGACCAACTGGCCTTTATCGATTACATCTTTAGCAAGCACACCTAAATCAGTGCCATTGGAAACTTCATTTCTAAGAATATCGCCTGTAGATAGATGGCATAGATTAAATTTTTGACAAATCATTTTCGCCTGAGTTCCCTTGCCAGCACCAGGTGGCCCAAGTAAAATTAGATTCATTTTCTTCTGCCTCTAATTCTTGATTTTTTGATTAAGCCTTCATACTGATATGCAAACAAATGGCTTTGAATTTGTCCAACAGTATCCATTCCAACTACAACTACTATTAAAAGCGATGTTCCACCTAAGTAAAAAGGTATTGAATATTGAGAAATTAATATTTCTGGAAGAATACAGACAAATGCTAAATATGAAGCTCCAATAGCTGTAATTCTTGATAGGACAAAATCTATATATTGAGCAGTTTTTTCACCAGGTCTGATACCAGGAATAAATCCACCATTCTTTTTTAAATTATCAGCAGTTTCAACCGGATTAAAAACAATAGAGGTATAAAAGAAAGCAAAAAATATTATTGCTGAAGCATAAAGTGCCATATAAAGCGGCTGCCCCCTACCAAGTAAAGCAGATATATCAGTTAACCATGATTGTTCTGATGAAAGATTAAAGTTTGCTATGGTTATAGGTAGTAATAAAATTGAAGATGCAAAAATTGCTGGAATTACACCCGCTGTATTTAATTTAAGTGGTAAATGTGATGTATCTCCACCCATCATCTTGTTTCCCATTTGTCTTTTTGGATATTGCACAAGAAGTCTTCTTTGTGCTCTTTCCATAAAGATTATAAAAATAACTACAGCAATAACTAAGGCAAATAAAAACAATAAAGTAAGCGTTGAAATTGTTCCCTGTCTTCCCAAGGTTAATGTGTTAATTAAGGCGCTGGGTATCTCTGCAACAATACCTGAAAATATAATTAATGAAATTCCATTTCCAATACCTCTACTTGTAATTTGCTCACCCAGCCACATAAGAAATACTGTTCCACCTACTAATGTAATGGTTGTTGAAACTCTAAAAAATAATCCTGGATCTGTAACTATTTGACCAGCAGACTCCAGTCCGACAGATATGCCGTAACCTTGTAATAAAGCTAATATCACAGTTCCATATCTCGTATATTGAGTTATTTTTTTTCTTCCAGGTTCACCTTCTTTTTTTAAGTTAGCTAAGGCTGGAGAAACACTAGTCATTAATTGGATAATAATTGATGCTGAAATATAAGGCATAATGCCAAGAGCAAAAATAGCCATACGACTAATTGCACCACCAGCAAACACATCAAACATTCCTAGTATTCCACTTTGATTTGAATCAACTAAAAGAGCTAGTTGATCTATATCAATACCAGGCAATGGAATATAAGTTCCAAATCTATAAATAATTAAAACACCAAGAGTAAACCAAATACGATTCTTTAGTTCAGTTGCCTTTCGGAACATTCCAAAATTAAAATTTGAAGCTAATTGTTCTGCTGCAGAAGCCATAATATTTTTAACTTATGGTAACGTTATTACCAGTTTTTTTGGTCTTTTCCTGTGCGGACTTAGATATTTTGTGACACTCAATAGAGTTTTTAGATGACATCTCACCCCGTCCTAGAATCTTAAGCTTTAATGTGTTTTTCTTTTTAATAATTGATAACTTTTTTAAAAGATCAATATTAATAACCTGATCTTCAGTAATCTTATTTTTTACAATGATTTTTTGAATATCTTCCAAATTCATTTCAACATACTCAGTGCGACCAATATTGGTAAATCCAAATTTAGGTAGTCTTCTGAATAAAGGCATTTGACCACCTTCAAAACCATTAATTGCTACGCCAGATCTTGCTTTTTGTCCTTTGTGGCCACTACCTGAAGTCTTTCCTTTTCCTGATCCAATTCCTCTACCAACACGCTTAGAGGTAAAGGTATGTCCTTTAGGTTTTTTTAATTCATTTAACTTCATAATATTAAACTTTCTCAGTTTTAACCAAATGTTTTACTTTTTTAATCATTCCAAGAACCTCTGGAGATTCAACAAGAACAGATGTGCTTCGCATCTTCTTTAAGCCCAGTCCTTTTATTGTGCCAATAATTTTCTTAACAGAACCAATTGAACTTTTTATAAGCGTGATTTTAATTTTTTGACTCATTTTTTAATCTCTAACAGAATTAATTTCAGTAACTTTTTTACTTCTTCGAGCAGCAACCATTTTTGGTGACTTTTGTTGTTTCAGTCCATTTACTGCCGCTCTAATAATATTGTACGGATTAGCACTTCCAATAGATTTACATACAATATCTTTAATACCCAATAATTCAAAAACAGCACGAACAGAACCGCCTGCAATTATTCCAGTTCCAGTAGGTGCTGAACGCATAACGACTTTGCTTGCACCATGATTTCCAACTATATCATGATGTAGGGTTCTGCCTTCTTTTAAAGGTATTTTAAACATACTTTTTCTCGCAGCATCATTGGCTTTTTTTATTGCCTCGGGAACTTCTTTAGCCTTACCCTTGCCAAAACCAACGCGTCCAGACTCATCTCCTGCTACTACTAGGGCAGCAAATCCAAATCTTCTACCGCCTTTAACAACCTTAGTTACCCTATTAATTGCAACTAATTTGTCTTTTATGTCATCTTTTGGGGCTTTATTATCTCGTGAGTATGCCATATTTATTCCTTAAATTGTTAATCCTGCGGATCTTGCTTCATCTGCTAATGTTTTAATTATTCCATGATATATATTTGGACCTCTATCCAAGTAAACTTTATCAATACCTTTTTCTTTGGCTAACTTTGCGATTGTTGACCCCAAAGATTTAGCTGATTCAACGTTACAACCATTTTTCTTTTTACTCGAAGCTAGTGAAGATGCGCTACAAATTGTTTTGCTTGCGACATCATCAATAACTTGCACATAAAGATTTTTAGCAGACTTAAAGATAGACATTCTTAAACGATCTTTATTTCTCTTTTTTAAAGTATATCTAACTTTACTTGCTCTTTTTTGTTTAATTGAAATTGACATTATTTTTTCTTACCTTCTTTTCTTACAATAAATTCACCAGAATATTTAATACCTTTTCCCTTATAGGGTTCTGGGCCTCTAAAACTTCTTATTTCAGCTGCAACTTGGCCAACTAGCTGTTTATCGGCACCAAATATTTCAATATTATTTTGCTTATCTACTTTAATTTCTAGGTTTTGTGGAATTGGATATTTAATTGGATGACTAAACCCTAACAATAATTCTAAGGTAGTGCCCTGAACTGCAGCTCTATATCCAACACCATTCATTTCAAGCTTTTTTGTGAATCCTTCGCCTACACCAATAACAATATTATTAACTAAGTTTCTTTGCAGACCCCAAAACGCTAAAGATTGACGATCTTTTTTTCTTGGCAAGCACGTTACTTCTTTGTCAGTAATATTTACATCGATGCCGTCATTAATCTTAGTTGATAACTTTCCTTTTGGTCCCTCAGCATGCACCATACCATTTTCTATAAAAATCTTAACATTATCTGGTACAGTTATTATTTTTGATCCTACTCTTGACATAATTATATTCCTTAAAAAACCTTACAAATAATTTCGCCACCAAGTTTTTGGTCGCGTGCTTCTGTGTCTGACATTACTCCACGAGAAGTAGATACAATTGATATACCCAATCCGTTATGAACGGAAGGTATGCTTGTTGCACCCGAATAAACTCTTCTTCCTGGCTTGGATATTCGAGTTATACTAGTGATAACGGGACCATTGCCATCATATTTTAACTCTATATCTAATTCATTTCTCCCTGAAGTATGCTGTGTCATTGCATAGCCTCTAATATAGCCTTCTTTAGCTAATACTTCTAATATTCCAGCTCTAAGCTTCGAAGCTGGAGAGGTAACTACTTTTTTGTTTCTCATTTGAGCATTTCTTATTCTAGTGAATAAGTCTGCTAATGGATCTGATAATGACATATAATATTCCTTTCTACCAACTTGACTTTGTCATGCCGGGAATTTGGCCTGATGAAGCTAGTTCCCTTAATGCAATTCTCGACATTTTAACTCTGTTATGATAACCGCGAGGTCTTCCAGTTAACGTACATCTATTTCTAACTCTAGTCTGCGCACCATTTCTTCTCATTTTTGCTAATTTTAATTGAGCCTGAAATCTTTCATCAATCGGTGTCTTTTTACTCATAATAATATCTTTTAGAGCTTTTCTTTTAACTAAATCTAGATCTGATAATCTAATTCTAGTCTTGTTTTTTTCTATCATACTCTGTTTAGCCATAATAATTATCCTAGTTGGTTTGGTTCCTTGATTGGAAAGTTAAGAGACTGAAGTAAGCTTAATGCTGCTGCATCAGTAGTAGCACTTGTACAAATCACGATATCCAAGCCTCTGATCTTATCTAATCTATCAACATTAATTTCTGGAAATATTGTGCACTCTTGAATTCCTAGTGCATAATTTCCTTGGCCATCAAAGCTATTTTTCTTTAGCCCTCTGAAATCACGAATTCTAGGCAGTGATATTGTAATTAACCTGTCTATAAACTCATACATAGTATTGCCGCGCAAAGTAACTTTTACACCCAATGGCATGCCAGTTCTTGTTTTATATGTAGCAATTGATTTTTTTGCCGTTGTAGTAATTGGCATTTGTCCAGATATAACAGACAAGTCGTCTCTTGCGGCCTGAATTACTTTTGAATCTTGAGCAGCTTCTCCTAAGCCCATATTTAATACAACTTTTGTAAGACGGGGAACTTGAAGGTTATTTTTTAAACTAAGTTTATCCTTAAGCTCAGGTACAATTTTAGAAATATACATTTCCTTTAATCTTGGGGTACTCATATTAGGCATCAATTTGATCTCCTGACAAAACAGAGATACGCACTTTTTTCTTATCATTAAGAATCTTAGTTCTTACTCTAGTTGGCTTATTGCTTTTTTTATCAATTAACATTAAATTATCTAATTTAATTGGCATTTCTTTATTGATAATACCACCTTCATTTTTTTGATCTTGTTTTTTATGTTTCTTTGCAACATTGATACCTTTTACTACTGCTGACGTACCAAGCATTTTTAAAACCTCACCAGTTTTTCCAATGTCTTTTCCACAATTCACAAAAACTGTATCACCTTTTTTTATTCTAGCTACCATTACAAAACCTCCGGTGCTAATGAAATAATCTTCATTTGCTTCTTAGCTCTTAACTCTCTACAAACTGGTCCAAAAATACGTGTACCAACAGGTTCACCTTGAGCATTAATCAAAACTGCAGCATTAGAGTCAAACTTAATAGTGCTTCCATCTGATCTAAGTAATTCTTTTCTTGTTCTTACAATAACTGCTTTATGAACCGTACCTTTTTTTACTTTTCCCCTTGGTATTGCTTCTTTAACAGTTACAACGATAATATCTCCTACCGATGCATACCTTCTTTTCGATCCACCAAGCACTTTAATACAAAGTACCTCTTTGGCACCTGAATTATCTGCTACACTTAATCTTGATTCTGGCTGTATCATTATTTAATTACCGTCCATCGTTTCATTTTTGAAATTGGTCTTGATTCCATAATTTTTATTTTATCACCTGTTGCGAACTCATTATTTTCATCATGAGCGCTATATTTTTTTGATCTCTTAATAACTTTACCTAAGAGAGGATGTTTAAACTTTCTTTCAACAAGAACTGTTACTGTCTTATCCTGTTTACTGCTTACAACTGTGCCTTGAAGAACTTTTTTTGGCATATTATTTACCTTCAGACCTTTCATTTAATACTGTTTTCATTTTAGCAATCAATTTACGCACTTTATTAATTCTTGAAGTGTTTTCTAGTTGCCCTGAAGATTTTTGAAATCTTAAGTTTAAAGTTTCCTTATAAAGATTTTCCATTTCACTCGAAATTTGATCTACAGTTTTTTTTCTTATTTCTTCAGTTTTCATAATATTTATTTAATTAATTGTTCAACTACTTTTGTTTTGACTGGTAATTTTGCGGCAGCACGGCTAAATGCAGCTTTTGCTACTTCATGTGATACTCCATCAACTTCAAACATAATCTTTCCAGGCTTAACTCTAACTACCCAAAATTCTGGTGATCCCTTACCTTTTCCCATTCTTACTTCTGTAGGTTTTTTAGATACAGGTATATCAGGGAATATTCTAACCCAAACACGCCCTGCTCTTTTCATATATCTAGTCATTGCCACACGTGCAGCTTCAATTTGTCTAGCTGTAATTCGTTCTGCTTGCAAAGATTTCAGTCCAAAAGTGCCAAAATTTAAAGTTGTAGCAGATGTAGCTACTCCCTTAACTCTTCCCTTGTGTGCTTTTCTAAATTTTGTTTTTTTTGGCTGTAACATTGATTACCCTAAGCTGTTCGGTGATTTTTCATGAGGTACATTTTCATCGATATCGCCTTTATAAATCCAAACTTTTATACCACACGCGCCATATGTTGTAGCAGCTGTAGATTCGGCATAATCAACATTTGCTCTAAATGTATGTAACGGAACTCGGCCTTCACGATACCATTCAGTTCTGGCAATTTCTGTTCCGCCTAATCTGCCACCACAATTAACTCTTATTCCTTCAGCACCAAGTCTCATAGCAGATTGAACTGACCTTTTCATTGCCCTTCTAAATGAAACTCTTCGCTCTAATTGCTCCGCAATGTTGTCAGCGATAAGTTGTGCCTCAACTTCTGGCTTTCTAATCTCAACTAGATTGATAGAAACATCTTGACCTGTAAAAGCAGTAATCTTTTTTTTCAATCTTTCAATATCACTACCTTTTTTACCAATAATAAGACCTGGTCTTGCAGTAAAAATTGTTATTTGTGCTTTTTTTGCCGGACGTTCAATTTCAATTTTTGCTACACCACATTTTTTTAGACTTGTTAACAAGAAAGTTCTTATCTTAATATCTTCTTGCAAGTATTTGCCAAAATCTTTTTTACTGGCAAACCATCTAGATTGCCATTTTTTATTTAAGCTAAGTCTAAGACCAATTGGATTTACTTTTTGACCCATAATAATTATTTACTTTCCTCTTTATCATTCTGCGTTTCAGCGACTTTAATGGTAATGTTACTTAGAAACTTGTTTATTTTTCCTGGACGACCTTTAGCGCGAGCTCTCCATCTTTTCATAACCATTCCTTTGCCACAGTACGCTTCTGAAACCTTTAAAATATCTATATCTAATTGATGGTTATTTTCTGCATTTGCAACAGCACTATTTAAGATTTTCCTGATATCTACCGCAATACCTCTTTTTGAAAACTTAAGAATATTCAAGGCATCTGAAGCTCTTTTTCCTCTGATTGTATCAAGAACAATACTTGCTTTACGTGGACTAACTCTTACGTTTTTTCCAATTGCAATTGCCTCGTTATCTTTTCTAATTAAGTTTTTCATAGCTATTTTTTAGTTTTTTTATCCGCAGTATGACCATTAAATGTTCTTGTTGGAGAGAATTCACCTAGTTTATGTCCAACCATATCTTCACTTACATTAACAGGGATAAATTTTTTACCATTATGCACAGCAAAGCTTAATCCAATAAATTCTGGAAGAATCGTAGATCTACGCGACCACGTTTTAATTATTTCATTACGTGAAGATCCAGAGGCTTTCTGAACTTTTTTTAATAAATGGCCATCTATAAAAGGCCCCTTCCAAACTGATCTAGCCATAATCTTAGACCTCTATCCTTGCTTTTTTATCTGTTTTTCTTTTAATTATGTACTTATCTGTACGTTTATTGCTTCTAGTTTTCTTACCTTTGGTTGGTTTACCCCAAGGCGTTACTGGATGTCTTCCGCCTGATGTCTTACCTTCACCACCACCATGTGGGTGGTCAACTGGATTCATTGCCACACCACGTACAGATGGACGTATTCCAAGCCACCTGTTTCTTCCAGCTTTTCCTAATTTTTGATTCTTTTTGTCAATATTTGATAATATGCCGACAGTAGCCCGACAATCTTCTAAAATTTTTCTTAACTCTCCTGATGGCAGTTTAACACTTACATAGCCATCAGATTTTCCAACCACTTGTAGAGAGGCCCCTGCTGATCTTGCCATTATTCCGCCTGCACCAGGATTTAGTTCTAAATTATGAACATCAATTCCAACCGGTATGTGTTTGATCAACATAGAGTTTCCAGCTTTAATTTCAACATTTTCACCTGATATCAACTTATCTCCAGCTTTAACATCTTTGGGAGCCAGAATATAAGCTTGTTCGCCATCATCATATTTAATAAGTGCAATGTAAGCAGTTCGGTTTGGATCATATTCAATTCTTTCGACAACAGCACTCATGTCAAATTTTGATCTCTTAAAATCCACTAGTCTATATTTATTTTTATGACCACCACCTTTGTGTCTCATTGTAATTCGGCCTTTATTATTTCTACCGCCTGGTTTAGAAAGTCCAACTGTTAATTTCTTTAAGGACTTTCCTTTCCATAACCCTTTTCTGTCAACAAGTACTAGCTGTCTAGTTCCTGGGGTATTCGGTTTTGATTTTATTAAAGCCACTTTTAAACTCCCACACTCATATCAATACTTTGACCTTCTTGTAAGGTCACTATTGCTTTTTTATAGTTAGATCTTCTTCCAATTACACCACGAAAAGCTTTAAGCTTTCCTTTGGTAATTATCGTATTAACACTTTTTACTTTTACTTTAAAAATATTTTCAACAGCTTCTTTAATTTGCTTCTTATTAGAATCTATAGCAACCTTAAAAGTAACTTGATTGTGCTCTGAAATCATTGAAGATTTCTCTGTTACTACAGGCTGAAGTAAAGTTTTATAATTTTTAATTAAGCTCATTCAGATAAAGCTTTCTTTTCAAGACTCATAACAGCGTCCTTACTCATTACTAATTTTTCATACTTAATAATATCATAAACATTTACACCCTCTGAGGTTGTATATTTTACTGTCTTAAGATTTCTACTTGATAAAGCAAAATTATTATCGATCTCATTACCTTCAATTATAAATGCAGATTTAATATTTAATTTTTCAAAATGTTTTTTAAGTGTGCTAGTTTTTATTTCTTTTACTTTAAGGTCATCAATTAAAATTATATTATTGTCTTTCATTTTAGAAGAAAGTGCATGTTTTAAGCCTAGTTTTTTTGCTTTTCGAGATAAGCTTTTTACAGAACGATCACCTTTCAGGCTATGGGCCATACCACCACTTCGAAAAATATTTGCTTTTTTTGAACCGTGTCTAGCAGTACCGCCACCTTTTTGCTTACCAACTCTTTGAGTAGTACCTTTGACTTCAGATCTATTTAATGTTTTTGCTCTAAATGGATACTTTTGCGATGCACGCCATTGAACAACAGCACTAATAAGTTCAGAGTTTGGCTCCAAATTAAACACGGCATCATTTAACTCAAGAGTTTCAATTTTTTTTCCGTCTAAATTATGTACATCAACAATCATCTTTTATCTCTTTATTTCTTTTTTTTTGTATCGACTTCAAGTTTAACATCAACATCTTTTCTTGCTTTGTTTTTTATAGAATCTTCTAAAACTAACCACGCACCCTTTGCTCCTGGGGTTGCGCCTTTAACACATAAAATATTTTTCTTAGCATCAATTTTAACTACTTGTAGGTTTTGGAGTGTCTTATGATCATCTCCCATATGCCCTGCCATCTTCTTTCCTTTAAATACTCTTCCTGGATCTTGACACTGGCCAGTAGATCCTGCTGATCTATGTGATACAGACACACCGTGTGATGCACGCAGACCACCAAAATTATGTCTTTTCATCACGCCTGCAAACCCTTTACCTTTTGTAAATCCTGAGACATCAATAAATTGACCTTCCTCAAAATGGTCTACATTAATTTCATCGCCTTCTTTAAGTTCAGTAGACTTATCAATTGCAAACTCTTTAGTAATTTTTAATGGATTAATATTTTTTTTCTCAAAATAGCTTTTAACTGACTTTGGTAATTTAGAAAGTTTCTTAATTTCACTGGCACCAATAAGAACTTTGTCCAAATCAGAATCATCATTTGATTTTCTTTCCACTACTTTACAAGTCTCAATATGTAGAACTGTAACAGGTATATTAATACCATTTGGAGTATAATAATTACTCATTCCAATTTTTTTTGCTATTAGTCCTGTTCTCATAATTATAACTTAATTTCTACATCTACACCTGATGCTAAATCTAACTTCATTAATGCATCAACTGTTTGTGGGGTTGGATCAACAATTTCAATTAGTCTCTTATGAGTTCTAATTTCAAATTGTTCTCGACTTTTCTTATTCACATGTGGTGATCTTAACACTGTAAATTTTTCATTATTAGTTGGAAGAGGAATTGGACCTTTAACAAAGGCACCGGTACGTTTTGCAGTATTCACAATCTCAATAGAAGATTGATCAAGAATACTGTGATCATACGCTTTTAATCTTATTTTTATGTTTTGATTATCCATAGTTATATATTAAGCAAATTTAGCTTTAACCTCATCCTGTACAGTTTGTGGAACTTGTTCATAGTGATCAAAGAACATTGAATACTGTGCTCTTCCTTGTGTCATTGATCTTAGGGTGTTTACGTAACCAAACATATTAGCTAAAGGAACCATTGCAGTAATACTTGCATCGCTTCCTCTTGTTTCGCTGCCACTTACCTGGCCTCTTCTACTACTTAAATCGCCAATTACATCACCCATATAATCTTCGGGCGTAACTACTTCTACTCGCATTACTGGCTCTAAAAGTTTTGGACTAGCTTTTTGACATGCTTCCTTAAATCCCATTCGCCCAGCTAATTCAAAAGCTAAACTACTTGAATCAACATCATGATATTTACCATCAACAAGTGTTACTTTATAATCTATAATTGGGAACCCAGCAATTACACCTGAATCTGCAACGCCTAGTATACCCTTTTCAACACCAGGAATATATTCTTTAGGAATATTTCCACCCTTAATTTTATCTTCAAAAATTCTTCCGCTACCTGGCTCTCCACCTGAGACAATTATCTTAACTTCTGCAAACTGCCCTGCGCCTCCACTTTGTTTTTTGTGCGTATAAGTAACCTCAACTTCTTTTGAAATAGTTTCACGGTAAGCCACTTGAGGAGCACCAACATTGGCCTCTACGTTAAATTCTCTTTTCATTCTATCTACAATAATATCTAAATGTAGCTCACCCATTCCTTTTATTACTGTTTGACCAGATTCCATGTCTGATGTAACTCTGAAAGAAGGATCTTCTTTAGCAAGTCTTGCTAATGCTTCACCCATTTTTTCTTGGTCAGCTTTAGTTTTTGGTTCAACAGCAATTTCAATAACAGGTTCAGGAAAATCCATGGATTCTAATATTATTGGCTTCAACGGGTCTGAAAGAGTCTCACCTGTCACAGTATTTTTTAAACCCGCTACAGCTACGATATCTCCTGCGTAAGCAACTTTAATATCTTCTCTATTATTAGCATGCATTAATAACATTCTACCAATACGTTCTTTTTCATCTTTAACTGAATTTAATACAGTTGATCCTGTTTCTAATTTTCCAGAATATAATCTTATATAAGTTAATGATCCAACAAATGGGTCATTCGCAACTTTAAATGCAAGCGCTGAGAAAGGTTCTTCGTCCGAAGCTTCTCTTGATGCTTCTTCTTCACTATCCATAACTAGCCCAGTCACTTTTTTAACTTGGCTTGGATCTGGCATGAAGTTAACAACCGCATCTAAAAGAGGTTGTACACCTTTATTTTTAAATGCACTTCCAGTTAAAATTGGAACAAATTTAAATTCAATAGTTCCTTTTCTTATGCATCTGATTAATGTCTCCTCGTCTGGTTCTTCACCATCTAAATATTTTACTAAAACTTCTTCATCTTGTTCAACAGCCATTTCAACCATTTCAGCTCTAAACTTAGCTGCTTCTTCTTTAAGTTCATCTGGAATATCAACATAAGAAAAGTTAGCGCCAAGATCTTCATTGTCCCATAAAATACCTTTATTTTTTACTAAATCAATGACACCTTTTAAGTTTGACTCACTGCCCCAAGGTAGTTGCACTACAAGCGCATTACACTGCAGTCTATCTTTAATCATAGCCAAGCATTTGTGCCAATCAGCACCGGTTCTATCCATTTTATTAATAAAACACATCCTTGGTACATTATATCGATTAGCTTGTCTCCATACTGTTTCTGTTTGAGGTTCAACTCCAGCAACTCCATCAAATACTGCTACTGCTCCATCTAAAACTCTTAGTGATCTTTCTACTTCAATTGTAAAGTCAACGTGCCCAGGAGTATCAATAATATTAATTCTATGATCTTTCCAAAAACAAGTTGTAGCCGCAGAGGTGATTGTTATACCTCTTTCTTGTTCTTGTTCCATCCAGTCCATAGTTGCTGCACCATCATGAACTTCACCAATTTTATGGCTCTTTCCTGTATAATATAAAATTCTTTCTGTGGTAGTGGTTTTTCCAGCATCAATGTGTGCCATGATACCAATGTTTCTATATTTATTTAAAGGATATTCTCTTGTCATTTCTGTTACCACCTAAAGTGAGCGAACGCTTTGTTTGCTTCAGCCATTTTATGAGTATCTTCACGTTTTTTAATTGCAGAACCACGATTGTTAGCGGCATCAAGTAATTCAGAAGATAATTTTTCAATCATACTTCTTTCTTTTCTACCTCTAGCTGCTTTTACAATCCATCTAATTGCAAGTGCCTGTCCACGATTAGATTTTACTTCTTGTGGAACTTGATAAGTCGCGCCACCTACACGTCTAGATCTTACTTCCAGAGCAGGTTTTACATTATCAATTGCTTTGTTGAAAATTTCTATAGCAGTATCGGTACCTTTAGATTGAATAGAATTAAAGGCTTGGTCAATAATTTTTTCAGCAGTCGATTTTTCGCCACCAATCATAATAGCATTAATAAATTTAGATAGAACAAGACTATTATAAACTGGGTCTGGTAATACTTGTCTGATCTGTGCTTTTCTTCTACGTGACATATAATTATAATCTATTTTTTAGGTTTCTTTGCGCCATAATGCGATCTTCTTTGTTTTCTATCTGAAACACCTTGTGTATCTAAAACACCTCGAACAGTATGATATCTAACTCCTGGTAAATCTTTAACTCGACCACCACGTATAAGTATTACTGAGTGTTCTTGAAGATTATGTCCTTCTCCACCAATATAACTTGTAACCTCAAAACCATTTGTTAATCGCACACGTGCAACTTTTCTTAAAGCTGAATTTGGCTTTTTTGGGGTAGTTGTATAAACACGCGTACAAACTCCACGTTTTTGTGGATTTGCTTTAAGCGCAGGAACCTTGCTTTTTTTAATAACTCTGATTCTTGGTTTTCTAACAAGCTGACTAATGGTCGGCATAATAATCTCCACTTCAAGTTTCTTAACTTGAAAATTAATTAACAATTATAAATTCTACGTTTTAAAAGAAGCGTTTAGACTTAGCTACAATACTTCTATTAAGATGTGCGCATAATACTTATTGTGTGACCAAGGTCAACACAAATTATTCAATATTTTGCTGAATTTCAGCGGTTTCTTCAGCTCGCTTAGCCCTCATAGCAATCATCTTTTCTTTTGCTGCATTATCTAGGTTTTTGGCTCTTTTTTCTAGCTCTTTAAAGGTTCTTCCTGTTCCTGCTGGTATTAATCTACCCACAATTACATTTTCCTTAAGGCCTTCAAGGGTATCTACTTTACCTTTAATTGCAGCATCAGTAAGGATTCGAGTTGTCTCTTGGAATGAAGCAGCAGATATAAAGGATCTAGTTGAAAGAGAAGCTTTGGTAATACCAAGTAAGATTGGTTTTGCTGTAGCTAATTCTTTGCCTTCTTCTTTTAATAATTCATTTGCAAGAAGATAATCATAACGTTCCATTTCTTCATTTACGATAAAACCACTTTCGCCAGATTCCGTTATTTTAACTTTCTTAAGCATTTGTCTACAAAGTACTTCGATAT
Organism: Pelagibacteraceae bacterium AG-422-B15; assembly: GCA_905182345.1. Taxonomy (GTDB): domain Bacteria; phylum Pseudomonadota; class Alphaproteobacteria; order Pelagibacterales; family AG-422-B15; genus CACCCN01. The sequence goes on along the minus strand of CAJJBG010000013.1, from coordinate 12,174 downwards.
GTTTGTCATTAATTTGAACGCCTTGAAGCCTATAAACCTCTTGTACCTCATTAATTAAATAGTTTGCAAGAGCTTCAATACCTAAGATTTCTAAAATGTCGTGTGGATCAGGATTACCATCTAATAAATAATCACCTTTATTAATTTTTTCACCCTCTTGATAAGCAACGTGCTTACCTTTAGGTATTAGATATTCTTGAGGTTCGTCTGATTCGTTCTCAGGAGTGATAATAACTTTTTGTTTTCCTCGCATATCTTTACCAAATGAAATAAAGCCAGAATTTTCAGATATTACTGCAAAGTCTTTTGGTTTTCTTGCTTCAAATAATTCTGCAACCCTTGGAAGACCTCCTGTAATATCTTTAGTTTTAGCAGCAGCTTGGGGAGTTCTTGCCAAAACATCACCGGCATGAACTTCGGCTCCATCGCTAACTGATAAAAGAGATTCTGGCGGCAAGAAATATCTCGCTTCGTTACCATTGGCTAGAAGAATCACTTCTCCATTTTTATCTCTTAAAGTTATTCTTGGTTTTAAGTCAATTCCCTTAGGATTAGATTTCCAATCTTTAACTTTTTTATTTGTCAATCCAGTTTTTTCATCTGTTTCATCAGTTAAAGAAATATTGTTTTCTAGATCAACGTAGTTTGCAGTTCCAGTTTTCTCAGAAATAACTGGGTTAGTAAATGGATCCCATTCACATATCTTGGTTCCTATAGAAACTTCTGAATCTTCTTTCACAAGAAGTCTTGTACCATAAGGCACTTTATAATTAGCAAGCTCTTTTCCAGACTTATCATGAATTGCTAACTGGCAATTTCTTCCCATTACAATTAAATCACCTTTTGAATCTGCAACTGTATTTTTGTTTAGTATTTTAAAGATACCATCTGTATTTATTTCAACAAATGACTGATCATTAATTTGTGCAGTACCACCAATATGGAAAGTTCTCATTGTAAGTTGAGTTCCAGGCTCGCCAATTGATTGGGCTGCAATCATACCAACAGTTTCTCCTAAATTTACTAGGAACCCTCTTGCTAAGTCACGTCCATAACACTTGACACAAAGACCACGCTTTGATTCGCACGTTAGCGCAGATCTAATATAAACATTTTGAATTCCAGATTCTTCAATTTCATCTGCTATTTCTTCTTCAATATAATTACCTTTTGAGACAATCAGTTTTTCAGAGATAGGATGTTTAATGTTTTCTTGTGCAAATCGTCCTAATACTCTTTCAGATATTGAAACAATAACTTCGCCACCTTCAACAACATCGCTTACTCTTACACCAATATTTGTTCTACAATCTTCTTCTGTAATACTAGCATCTTGTGCTACATCACAAAGTCTTCTAGTTAGGTAGCCTGAGTTAGCAGTTTTTAAGGCTGTATCAGCAAGTCCTTTTCTGGCTCCATGTGTTGAGTTAAAATATTCTAAAACATTCAAACCTTCTTTAAAATTAGAAATAATTGGTGTTTCAATAATATCACCTGATGGTTTAGCCATCAGACCACGCATTCCAGCTAACTGCTTCATTTGTGCAGCTGAACCACGAGCACCTGAATTTGCCATCATATAAATTGAATTAATAGGCAACTCTCTTTTAGTTATAGGGTCTATTTTTACAGAAGAAATTTCCTTCATCATTTCAGCAGCAACTTTGTCAGTACATTTTGCCCAGGTATCAATAACTTTATTGTATTTCTCTCTACTAGTAATTAAGCCATCGTTGTATTGTTTTTCAAATTTTTCAATCTGCAATGAAGTTTCTGCTATCAAAGATTTTTTTGTATCAGGGATGATCATGTCATCTTTACCAAAAGATATTCCAGCTTTATAAGCATGATAAAAGCCTAGTGCCTTAATTGCATCTGCAAATAACACGGTGTCTTTTTGTCCACAATACCTATAAACAACATCAATTAATTCAGAAAGGTCTTTTTTAGCTAGAACTTTATTAATAAGTGAGAATTTTAAGTTTTTGTTCTTTGGAAGCAAATTCCACATTATAAATCTACCAGCAGTAGACTCTATTCTCTTTGCTTCATCAGCACCATCTTCATTAAGTATATTAATACGACATGTAATTTTTGAATGAAGAGTTATAGCTTTATTTTCTAAGGCCTGCTCAATTTCATTAATGTCCTTATAAATTGAACCTTCGCCTGGTTCATTATTTTTCTCTTGAGTTAAATAATAAATTCCTAAAACAATATCCTGACTTGGCACAATCACTGGCTTACCATTGGCTGGATTTAAGATGTTATTGGTAGACATCATTAAAACTCTAGCTTCAAGTTGGGCCTCTAGACTTAACGGTATATGGACAGCCATTTGATCGCCATCAAAATCTGCATTAAATGCTGTGCACACTAGAGGGTGCAGTTGGATTGCTTTACCTTCAATTAATAGAGGTTCAAATGCTTGTACGCCAAGTCTATGGAGAGTCGGCGCACGGTTTAATATAATTGGATGCTCTCTAATTACTCTATCTAATACATCCCACACTTCAGGTCGTTCATTTTCAACTAGTTTTTTTGCCTGTTTCAAGGTTGTAGCTAAACCTAAAGATTCTAATCTAGCATAAATAAATGGTTTAAATAGTTCAAGAGCCATTTTTTTAGGCAACCCACATTGATGTAGTTTTAATTCTGGTCCAACAACAATCACTGATCGTCCTGAGTAGTCTACTCTTTTACCAAGTAAATTCTGTCTAAATCTACCTTGTTTCCCTTTTAGCATTTCGGCCAAAGATTTAAGTGGTCTCTTGTTTGTTCCAGTAATAACACGCCCTCTTCTGCCATTATCAAAAAGAGCATCAACAGATTCCTGTAACATTCGTTTTTCATTTCTAATAATAATATCAGGAGCTCGTAATTCAATGAGTCGGCCCAATCTATTGTTACGATTAATAACTCTTCTATATAAGTCGTTTAAATCAGATGAAGCAAATCTACCACCATCAAGTGGGACTAAAGGTCTTAATTCTGGTGGTATAACTGGAATGACAGTTAAAACCATCCACTCAGGTCTATTCCCTGAAGATATAAAGGCTTCATAAAGTTTAATTCTTTTTAATAACTTCTCTGATAACGCTACAGCTTTTGTATTTTCTAATTTTGTTTTTAACTGACCTAAAACTTCTTCTAAATCTATTTTTTCTAAAACTTTCCTTACAGCCTCAGCTCCTATTCCAGCTTGAAAAGAATCTTCGCCCCATTCTTCTTTTGCTTTCTCTAGATCCTCTTCGTCTAGAAGTTGGTTTTGACCTAACGAAGTAAGTCCAGGCTCTGTAACCATAAACTGTTCAAAATAAAGAACCTTTTCAAGATCCTTTAATTTCATATCAATCATTAGCGCTATTCTGCTTGGTAGAGATTTTAAAAACCAAATATGTGCAACAGGTGCCGCTAATTTAATGTGCCCCATTCTCTCACGGCGCACATCTTTCTTAGTCACTTCAACACCACATTTTTCACAAATGATGCCTTTAAATTTCATTCTTTTATATTTACCACACAAACATTCGTAGTCTTTTATAGGGCCAAATATTCTAGAGCAAAATAACCCATCTCTCTCAGGTTTAAAGGTTCTATAATTTATAGTTTCTGGCTTTTTAATCTCCCCATATGACCAAGATAAAATTCTTTCTGGACTAGCAATTGAAATTCTAACCTGATTAAAATCACTACGAGATGCAGCCGGGTTAAAGATATTCATTATTGATTGTGACATAATTTTTTATCCTAGTTTATATTTGATAGTTCTATGTTTAGACCTAAAGCTCTTATCTCTTTAATTAATACATTAAATGATTCAGGGGTTCCTGATTGGAAGACATCTTCGCCTCTAATGATTGTTTCATATACCTTTGTTCTACCTGCAACATCGTCTGATTTAACAGTAAGAATTTCTTGTAACGTATATGCTGCACCATAAGCTTCTAGTGCCCAAACTTCCATTTCACCAAATCTTTGGCCACCAAATTGAGCCTTACCACCTAATGGTTGTTGCGTTACAAGGCTATAAGGTCCAATTGATCGCGCATGAATCTTGTCATCAACCAAGTGATGAAGCTTAAGCATGTAAATAATACCTACAGTTACTTGTCTTTCAAATTTATCACCTGAAATGCCATCCCATAAGTCTGACTGACCACTTTCATTAAACCCAGCTTGTTTAAGCATAGCTGAAATTTGAGTTTCAGTGGCACCGTCAAACACTGGAGTTTTAATAGGGACACCTGTAATTAGATTTCCTGCTAACTCAACTTTCTCATTTTTATTTAAGCTAGAAATATCTTCTGCGTATTGTTTATCACCATAGATTGCCTTTAGTTGATCATCAACAGGATTAAAGTCATTGTTCTGTCTATACTGCTTTAGAGATTTATTGATCATATCTCCAATGCCTGCACATGCCCATCCTAAATGGGTCTCAAGTATTTGACCAACATTCATACGACTTGGAACACCTAAAGGATTAAGAACAATATCAACTGTTCTACCGTCTGCTAAATAAGGCATGTCTTCAACTGGATTAATTTTACTAATAACACCTTTGTTTCCATGTCTACCTGCCATCTTATCACCTGGTTGTAGTTTTCTTTTCACAGCTACAAAAACTTTAACCATTTTCATAACCCCAGGAAGAAGTTCATCACCTCTTTGAACTTTACTTACCTTGTTATCAAATATTTTTTGTATCGCAGCTCTTGCTATGTCATACTGTTTTTTCAAATTATTAATTTGCTCTTGATCGCTACTATTTGATAATTCAATTTTCCACATGTCATCTAGCTTTATTTCCTTAAAGTCAGATTGAGATAAGTTTTGCTCACTAATACTCTCTGGAACAGAAGATGTTTTTTTATTTGATAAAGCAGCTGCTAATCTTTCTTTAATATTTCTATTGAGAATACCAAGTTCGGCCTCTCTATCATTAGCTAATTTTTCAATTTCATCTCTTTCAATTGCAAGCGCTCTGTCATCTTTTTCGATGCCATAACGATTAAAAACTTTAACATCGACTACAGTGCCAGTAGATCCTGGCGGCAGTCTTAATGAAGTATCCTTAACATCTGTAGCCTTCTCACCAAAAATAGCTCTGAGTAACTTCTCTTCTGGAGTTACAGGACTTTCACCTTTTGGAGTCACTTTACCAACTAGAATGTCACCTGGATTTACTTCAGCACCAACATAAACTATTCCTGCCTCATCAAGGTTACTTAACATTTCATCGCCTACATTAGGTATGTCTCTAGTAATTTCTTCGGCACCTAGTTTTGTATCTCTAGACATAACTTCAAAGTCATCAATGTGTATTGAGGTAAACTTATCTTCTTGAACAATTTTCTCAGAAATTAAGATTGAATCCTCAAAATTGTAACCACGCCATGGCATGAATGCTACAACTACATTTCTACCTAACCCAAGCTCACCAAGATGAGTTGATTGTCCATCTGCTATAATATCTCCAGGCTTAACTTTGTCCCCAACTTTAACTAAAGGTCTTTGATTAATACAAGTACTTTGGTTAGATCGTTGAAATTTTTGTAATGTATAAATATCAACACCAGATTCTTCTGTACTAATATTTTCAGTTACCCTAACAACAATTCTTTTGCCATCTATTTTATCAACAACACCTTCTCTTTTTGTAATAATGGTAACACCAGAATCAATTGCAACATTTTGCTCTACTCCAGTTCCAACCAAAGGTGATTCTGCTTGAATTAAAGGGACTGCTTGTCTCATCATGTTAGAACCCATTAATGCTCTGTTGGCATCATCATTTTCTAAAAAAGGAATTAATGATGCAGCGCAAGAAACAACCTGCTTAGGTGACACATCCATATAATCGATTTCACTAGGACCAGTCATGACAAAATCACCATTACGTCTAGAAGAAATAAGTTTTGTAAGGAATTCACCTTTATCATTTATTTCAGTATTAGCTTGAGCAATAGTAAATTCTGACTCTTCCATTGCTGAAAGGTAATCAATTTGATTACTAACTTTTCCATTAATGACTTTTCTATATGGACTTTCAATAAAGCCATACTTATTAACTTTTGCGTGTGAAGCTAGGCTATTGATTAATCCAATATTTGGTCCTTCAGGAGTTTCAATTGGGCATATTCTACCATAGTGTGTTGGGTGCACGTCTCTTACTTCAAACCCAGCACGTTCTCTACTTAGTCCTCCGGGTCCTAATGCTGACAATCTTCTTTTATGAGTTATTTCAGCCAATGGATTAGTTTGATCCATAAACTGTGAAAGTTGTGAAGTCCCAAAAAATTCCTTCAGTGAAGCTACTAATGGCTTAGCATTAATAATATCATTAGGTGTAACAGCATCTATTTCTAAAGAGTTCATGCGCTCTTTAATTGAACGTTCCATTCTAATTAAACCCATGCGGAAAACATTTTCTGTCAATTCGCCTACAGATCTAACTCTTCTGTTCCCTAGGTGATCAATGTCATCAATCTCACCTTTACCAGTTCTTAGATCAATTACTGTTTTAATAACCTCTATTACATCTTCGCTTCTTAAAACTGTAACATCATCTGGACAATCTAATTTTAATCTATGATTAATTTTAACACGGCCAACATCTGATAAATCGTACTTATCAGATTTAAAGAATAGTGAATTGAATACTTCAAAAGCTGCTTCAATATTAGGCGGCTCACCGGGTCTTAAAACTCTATAAATTTCAACAACCGCATCTTCAGGTGTTAAGTTTTTATCTAGTCTCAATGTATCTCTAATAAATGCACCAACATTAATACCATCAACGTTTAAAATTTTAATATTTTTTAGACCCATTTCAGTAATTTTTTCAATTAGTTCTGGGGTAATTTCGTCTGATGCTTCAAAATAAACTTCGCCTGACTTGTCATTAATAATATCTTCTGCAAGATATTTTCCAATTAAATCATCCTCACTAAGTAATATATATTTAAGACCATCCTTATAAAGCTTTTCAGCAATTGATGGATTAATTTTAGTACCTTGTTTTATTGCTACTTTATTAGTTGCCGCATCAACAATATCTTCATGTAACTTAGAAACTTTGATATTTTTTGGCTCGAATGGAATTTCCCAACCATCAGTTTTAGATGATTTTTTACAGCCTATTATTTCATAGAACATGCCTAAAATATCTTCTCTATCGATACCCATAGCCATTAAGAATGTAGAAATGTATATTTTTTTCTTTCTATCAATCCTTGTATAAAGAATATCTTTATGGTCAAATTCAATGTCTAACCAAGATCCACGATAAGGTATAACTCTTGCACCAAATAATAATTTGCCACTTGAGTGTGTTTTGCCTTTGTCATGATCAAAAAATACGCCTGGACTTCTGTGCATTTGACTTACTATTACACGCTCAGTACCGTTTGTAATAAAAGTTCCACGGTCAGTCATTAGCGGTAAATCACACAAGTAAATCTCTTGTTCTTTGATGTCTCTTACGGTTCTTGATTCAGTTTCTTCGTCTATATCAAAAACAATTAATCTAAGTTTAATTTTAAGTGGTGCAGCATAGGATTTATCTCTCTGTCTACATTCATCAACATCAAATTTTGGTTGATCGAAATCATATTCAATAAACTCAACATGAGCTGATCCAGAAAAATCTTCTAACGGAAATACACTTTTAAAAACTTTTTGTAGTCCTTTATCAGGCCTCTCTGCAGGCTTTTCGTTTTCTAGTAAAAAACTTGCGTAAGATTTTTTTTGTATATCAATTAAATTAGGGGTTTTTGTAACTTCTTTAAGAGTTCCAAAGTCTTTTCGGACTCGTTTACGTTCAGTAAAAGATAATGAATTAACCATCAATAAATACTCGTATCCAATCACAACTAATCATAGAAATGATTAGTTGTTATAAAAAATTTTTAAAATTACTTAAGTTCTACAGTTGCGCCAGCAGCTTCAAGCTGAGCTTTTAGTGCGGCTGCTTCATCTTTAGATACTCCCACTTTTACTTCCTTTGGAGCTCCTTCAACAAGATCCTTAGCTTCTTTTAGTCCTAAGCCAGTAATAGTTCTTACTTCTTTAATAACATTAATTTTTTTATCTCCAGCGGCTGCTAACATAACAGTAAACTCAGATTTCTCTTCTACTGCTTCGCCTGCTGCTGCTCCTGGTGCTGCTGCTGCAACTGGTGCTGCTGCTGATACGCCCCATTTTTCTTCTAATAATTTTGATAATTCTGCTGCTTCAATTACAGTTAAACCTGATAATTGATCAACGATTTGTTCTAGGTTGGCCATGTTTTAGTTCCCTTTCTTAAGATCTAGTTACTTTTTACTATATGCGTTTATTACGTTTGCTACTTTTCCAGCAGGTGCAGCAACTAATCCTGTAATTCTTTGCGCTGGGGTGTTCAATAATCCAATTAATTTTGCTCTTGCCTCGTCGAGTGATGGCAATTTAGATAGTTCTATGATTTTTTCAACAGTTAATATTTCTTTATTCATTATACCACCAATAATGACAACTTTGTCATTCATCTTAGAAAAATTGGCTATTAGCTTAGTTAATTCAACTGGGTCATTAGAGTAAGCAATTGCCGTAGGACCTTCAAAGAACTCTGAAATCTCAGATTTATCTGATCCATCAAGAGCAATTTTGATTAAACGGTTGTTTGTTACCTTAATATTAGCTCCTGTTTGAAATGATTTTACCCTTAAATCACTAATTTCATTAACAGACATACCTCGGTAATGAAAAACTAAGATAAGACTATATTCAGAAATAATAGTCTTAATAGATTCAATAAAATTTTGTTTTTGGTCTCTATTCATAATAATTAAATATTTAAGCTGCCTAAATCTAATTTAATACCAGGTCCCATTGTTGGACTAATTGATACTGCTTTAATAAAATCACCTTTAATTCCAGCAGGTCTATCTTTGGATATTGTATCTACAAAAAATTTAATATTAGCAATTAACTCTTCTTTGTTAAACTTTGATTTTCCAACACCTGAATGAATTACAATTCCATTGCTTTTATATTCTAATTCTCCAGCTTTTGCATCTTCAACTGCCTTCTTAATGTTTGTTGTAACTGTTCCTAATTTTGGATTAGGCATTAAACCTCTTGGTCCTAAAATCTGGCCAAGCTTGCCAACTTTTGCCATCATGTCAGGAGTAGATATGCAACGATCAAAGTCTGTAAACCCAGCTTGTACTTTTTCAACTAGTTCATCTCCACCAATAATATCTGCACCCGCCGCTTTGGCTTCTTCTTGTTTGTCAGCATTTGCAAAAACACAAACCTTAACAATTTTACCAAGACTTTTTGGTAACTGAATTTTTCCTCTAATGTTTTGTTCACCTTTTTTGGGATCGACATTTACATTAACAGCAATATCAATTGTTTCATCAAATTTAGCTGTAGCTGAAGATATGGCCAAAGCGACACCCTCATCTAATGAATAAGCTTTGATACTATCAAACTCTGAATATATATTTTTTAAGCGTTTTTTCATTTAATTAATCTGTAACCTGAATACCCATTGATCTGGCAGAACCTATAATAATTTTCATGCCTTGGTCAACAGTATTAGCATTTAAATCTTTTAATTTTTTCTCTGCAATTTCCCTACATTTTGCCATTGTGAGAATACCCGCACTATCTCTTCCTGGTTCTTTTGAGCCTTTTTTAATATTTAATGCCTCTTTTATGAAATATGATGCAGGAGGCATCTTAATTTCCATCTCAAAGCTTTTGTCTTTAAAGTATGTCACTACCACAGGAAGGACTACACCAGGCTGCTCACCTTTTGATTTATCATTAAACATCTTACAAAATTCCATGATGTTAATGCCACGTTGACCTAGCGCTGGTCCAACTGGAGGTGCTGGGTTAGCTTGTCCCGCAGGAATTTGTAGTTTTAAAAAACCATCTATTTCTTTAGCCATAATTTATTCTTTCTCTACTTGTGTATATTCTAGTTCTACTGGTGTTGATCTTCCAAAGATAGAAACGGATACTTTAACTCTGGATCTTTCTTCATCTATTTCTTCAACTAAACCATTAAAAGATGCAAATGGTCCATCAGTAACTCTTACTTGTTCCCCTACATCAAAAGTGATTGAAGGTTTAGGTTTAGCAATGCCTTCTTCAATATCTTGAAGAATTTTATTAATTTCAGCTTCTGGTACAGGAGATGGTTTACCTTGAATATGCCCTAGAAAACCTGATACTTTTGGAAGTCCCTTTACTAAATGATAAGTTTCATCATTCATTGTCATTCTAATTAAAATGTATCCTGGAAAAAATTTTCTTTCTGCATTTCGTTTCTTTCCTTTTTTAACTTCAACGACTTCTTCAGTCGGAACAACAATTTTATCAAAAGAATCATCAAGTTCTTTTAGCTTAACTTTTTCCATTATTGCTGCAGCTACTTTTTTTTCATAACCTGAGTAAGCTTGAGCTATATACCACTTATGTGTCATATTATAAGCTCCATCCGATAACGGCATTGAGTCCCAAAGAAAATATTTGATCAACAATTAAAAAGAATATAGCAGCAAAAGTAGTGATCACTAAGACCATCACAGAGCCTGTAAGTGTCTCTCTAGTAGTTGGCCAAGTAACCTTACTACCTTCTCTTCTTACTTCTTGAAAAAACTTAATAGGATTCATTATTATATTTTCTTTTAACTGTTAGTTTTTTGGCAGGAGTGAGAGGACTCGAACCTCCAACCCCCGGTTTTGGAGACCGGTGCTCTACCAATTGAGCTACACTCCTCCAATTTATGCAACGATTTCGGTAACAACACCCGAACCTACTGTTCGACCACCTTCACGAATTGCAAATCGCACACCTTTATCCATAGCAATTGGCGCTATCATTTCAACTTCCATTGCAATGTTATCGCCCGGCATTACCATTTCAGTCCCTGCAGGTAACGTACAAACACCAGTTACATCTGTAGTTCTAAAGTAGAACTGTGGTCTGTAATTAGTAAAGAAAGGTGTATGTCTTCCGCCTTCCTCTTTTTTAAGCACGTAAGCCTCACATTTGAACTTAGTATGTGGAGTAATAGTTCCTGGATGTGCTAATACTTGACCTCTTTCAACTTGGTCACGTTCAACACCTCTTAATAATGCACCAACGTTATCTCCAGCCTCACCTTGATCTAGAAGCTTTCTAAACATTTCAACACCTGTACAGGTTGTTTTTATAGTGTCTCTAATTCCAACGATTTCAAGTTCTTCTCCAACTTTAACAATCCCTGTTTCAATTTTACCAGTAACAACTGTTCCACGACCTGAAATTGAGAACACATCCTCAACAGGCATTAGAAATGGTTTATCAATTTCTCTTTTAGGCTGAGGTATGAACGTATCAACAGCTTCCATTAGTGCCAAAATTGAATCTTTACCTAATGCGGCATCACCATCTTCAATTGCTGCAAGTGCAGACGCTTTGATAATTGGAGTGTCATCACCTGGAAAACCATATTCGTCTAACATTTCTCTAATTTCAACTTCAACAAGCTCAACCAACTCAGGATCTGCTTGATCCATTTTATTTAAGTAAACAACAATCGCAGGGACACCTACTTGTCTAGCAAGTAGAATATGTTCTCTTGTTTGTGGCATAGGTCCATCAGCACCATTTACAACAAGGATTGCACCATCCATTTGAGCGGCACCTGTGATCATGTTTTTTACATAATCAGCGTGGCCTGGACAGTCAACGTGAGCATAGTGTCTGGCAGCTGTTTCATATTCAACGTGTGCTGTAGAAATAGTAATTCCTCTAGCTCTTTCTTCTGGAGCTTTATCGATTTCATCGTAAGGGGTATATGTTGCACCATTAGCTTCAGCTAGTACTTTTGTGATAGCTGCTGTTAAAGTAGTTTTACCATGGTCAACGTGTCCAATAGTTCCAACATTACAATGGGGTTTAGTGCGATCAAATTTTTCTTTAGCCATTTTTTTTGTTCCTCTCAAATTAAAACAAAGTTTGTTTTTTAAAATTTTTTTCTTCTTTTTTCTTCTTTTCTTATCTTGGAGCGGGTGAAGAGAATCGAACTCTCGTAATCAGATTGGAAATCTGGAGCTTTACCACTAAGCTACACCCGCACATTCCATCTACTTACCTTCATAGGCACCTTAAATGGTGGAGGGGGTTGG
>CAJJBG010000012.1 GCA_905182345.1 Pelagibacteraceae bacterium AG-422-B15 | reverse complement strand
GCCGCTTTCTTTTTTACAACTTTTTTAGGAGCCGCTTTCTTTTTTACAACTTTTTTAGGAGCCGCTTTCTTTTTTACAACTTTTTTAGGAGCCGCTTTCTTTTTTACAACTATTTTTTTTTTAATTTTACTTTTTTTCATATTTTACCTCAATTAAGATTTTATGTTTTCTGAAAAATATTTATTAAACTTATCTTTTTCATTTTCGTAATCACTTGCATTAGATGGTGAATCTTTTACAGTGTTTATATTTGGCCATATTTTTGAATATTTATCATTCAGTTCAACCCATTCTTGAGCGCCTTCTTCGGCATCTGAAACAATAGCATCTACAGGACATTCTGGTTCACACACTCCACAATCTATACACTCATCTGGATTTATTACGAGCATATTCTCTCCCTCATAAAAGCAATCAACAGGACAAACATCCACACAATCAGTGAACTTACACTTTATGCAATTTTCATTAACTATATAAGTCATTTTGAGTTAGATAATTTATTCTTTATGTTACCTATGTCTTTGTCTTGTAGATATAAAAGGCCACATATGCGTCTTACCAGATTTTCTTCATAGCTATCTATAATGCCATCTGACCTTACAATTCTCCAAATCAGCTCAACAATTACTAATTTTTCTTTTTCATTTAAATTTTCATTCAAAGATCTTGTAAATTGCTGCAAATCATTTGCTTCATTTTGAATGTTTTCTGCTGCTTTAAAAAGCTTATTTGTATCCTCACCAGATAAAGTAAAGTAATTTTGAATAAGTTTGTAAATTTCTAGCTTTTCTGAATCATCAAATTTTCCATCATATTTTGCAGTAGAAATTAGCAGTGCGACAATAGCAATCTTCTCCGAATCAAATTCAAACTCAGGAACCACTGTTTTTTGATCAAAAAAGTCTTTTAATTTGTTAAACATTTTCTCTATTAAATTGTATAGGTCGTATTATTTGGTACAATATATAGCATAAACTATAGAACAAATCAGGTAGAAATGATGACCGAATCATTAACATCGGATGTTCTTTAAATATTCTAATACACATTGTATTTAATAAACTATATATAAAAAATTATCAATATTCCATATAAAGACAATATGACAAAAAATAAAAATAAAAGCCTAAATAACTGGAAAGATAAATTTACTAAAGAAGTAAAGGTAGATTCAGTGGAAGATTTTTTTTACAGCACTGATGAAGAAATCAATATAAAGCCACTTTATACTGAGGCAGATTTATTAGATTACAAGTTTAATGATATCAGCTCGCTTCCAGGCGAATGGCCGTATACCCGAGGACCCAAAGCATCCATGTACACTAATAGACCTTGGACAGTAAGGCAGTATGCAGGGTTTTCAACTGCAGAAGAATCAAACAAATTCTATAAAAAGAATTTAGAAGCTGGTCAAATGGGTCTTTCAGTCGCTTTTGATTTGCCAACACATAGAGGCTACGATTCAGATGATGAGTTGGTTGTAGGTGATGTTGGCAAGGCTGGTGTTGCAATTGATACAGTTGAAGATATGAAAGTATTATTCAATGAGATCCCATTAGATAAAATGTCAGTTTCAATGACAATGAATGGTGCTGTACTTCCAATTCTTGCAGCATTTATTGTTGCCGGTGAAGAACAAGGATTTGATAAGAAAGTTTTATCAGGAACAATTCAGAATGATATTCTAAAAGAGTTTATGGTTCGGAATACTTATATTTATCCGCCTGAACCATCAATGAAAATAGTTGGAGATATAATCGAATACACGGCTAAAGAAATGCCAAAATTCAACTCAATATCAATATCTGGTTATCACATGCAAGAAGCGGGAGCCAATAATGTTCAGGAGCTCGCTTTCACACTTGCAGATGGCATGGAGTACGTAAGAGCCGCCTTGTCAAAAGGCTTAGCTGTAGATGATTTTGCACCAAGACTCTCCTTCTTTTTTGCTATAGGAACTGATTTTTTTATGGAGATTGCAAAATTAAGAGCAGCAAGAACTCTTTGGGCAAAAATAATGAAAGATTTTGGAGCAGAAAATGAGAAATCTTTAACCTTAAGAACCCATTGCCAAACTTCAGGTGTTTCTCTTACCCAAAAAGACCCATATAACAATATAGTAAGAACTTCTTATGAAGCGCTATCTGCAGTTCTGGGAGGGACTCAAAGCCTGCACACAAACTCATTTGACGAAGCAATTGCTTTACCTACAGAATTCTCTTCTAGAATAGCTAGAAATACTCAATTAATTCTTCAAAATGAAACAGGAATAACTAATACAGTAGATCCTTTGGCTGGATCATATTTTGTAGAAAAATTAACAGAAGATATGTGTGCAGCAGCATGGAAGATTATAAAAGAAGTTGAAGAGCTTGGGGGAATGACTAAAGCAGTAGCAGCAGGAATACCTAAACTAAAGATTGAAGAGTCAGCAACACAGAAACAAGCAAAAGTTGATAGTGGCAAACGAGTAGTTGTTGGCGTCAATAAATTTAAAAATCCCAATGAGCCAAAGATTGATGTTTTAGTAATAGATAATGAGAAAGTAAGGGAAGACCAGATAAGAAAAATGAATTTAGTTAAAAGTAATAGAGACAGCAAGCTTTTAGAGGCTTGCTTAGATAACATCACTAATTCAGCAAAAAATAATGAGGGAAACTTACTCGCCCTTACTATTGAGGCTATTCGAGCAAGAGGCACTGTAGGTGAGGTTTCAAAGGCTCTTGAAAATGCTTTTGGGAGACATTATGCAACAAATGTTGGTGTTTCAGGAGTCTATGGAAAATTTTTTGAAAAGGATGATAAATTTATGGATATACAAAAAAAAATAAATCTTTTTGAAAAAGAAAAGGGGAGAAGACCAAGAGTTTTAATTGTAAAAATGGGACAAGATGGACATGATCGTGGAGCTAAAATAGTGGCAACATCTTTTGCAGATTTAGGATTTGATATTGATATGGGGCCATTATTTCAAACTTCAAAAGATGTAGCAAAAGATGCTATTGAAAATGATGTTCATGCAATAGGTGTTTCAACACTAGCTGCTGGACACAAAACACTTGTACCAGCTCTTATGC
Source organism: Pelagibacteraceae bacterium AG-422-B15 (assembly GCA_905182345.1). GTDB lineage: Bacteria > Pseudomonadota > Alphaproteobacteria > Pelagibacterales > AG-422-B15 > CACCCN01. Next base: position 22,126 of record CAJJBG010000012.1, on the reverse strand, counting down.
AGTCTCTTAAGGAGCTAGATAAAGATAATAAAATAATTGTTTTTGTAGGTGGGGTAATTCCGGAACAAGACTATCAATTTTTATATGATAATAATGTTTCAGCAATTTTTGGTCCAGGGACAAGTATACTAGATTCAGCAGAGGAAGTTATTAAGTTAATATCTGAAAAAAATAATTGATTTAATTTTATGACAGATCTAAAAAATAGAATTATAGCAGGAGAGCGGGCTGCAATTGCTAAAGCTATTACACTAGTAGAATCTTCAAGAGAAGAAGATATTGATAGGAGTCATCTTTTAATATCTGAGCTTATAAAATCACCTGGTCACGCAGTAAGAGTTGGATTTTCAGGTCCACCAGGAGTTGGAAAGTCTACATTCATTGAATCATTTGGTTCCTTCATAATTAAAAAAAATTTTAAACTTGGTGTGCTTGCTATTGACCCATCGTCAAACTTTACTGGAGGATCAATTCTTGGAGATAAAACAAGAATGAGTGAAATTTCTAAAAATGAAAATACCTTTATTCGCTCAACGCCATCAAGAGGATCTTTAGGTGGAATCGCAACAGGGACAAGAGAAGCGGCAATCATATTAGATGCGGCGGGTTATGATTATATTTTTATAGAAACTGTGGGTGTTGGACAGTCTGAAATTACTGCGGCTAACTTAGTTGATATATTTACTTTAATTGTTGGCCCTGGCTCAGGTGATGAACTTCAGGGAATAAAAAAAGGGATAACAGAGTATGCTGATATTTTTATTGTTAATAAGCATGATGGTGACTTAGCATCTCAAGCATCAAGAACTGCTTCAGATTATAAATCAGCAATAAGCTTTTATAATAAAGATAGCGATGATTTAGAAACTCAAGTAGTCCTTGTGTCCTCCATTGAGGGCAAGGGTATGAATGAAGTTTTAAATGCTTACAACAATATAATTGAAACTAACAAGAAAACTAACCAGTTTGAAATAAGAAGAGAACAGCAATTGGCTTATTGGCTTGAAGAAGAGGTAAGGAATAAAATTCTATTAGAACTAAGTAACGAAAAAGGAATTAATTCTCTAATTAAAAGTGAAATACAGAGGATTATTAGTGGGGATACTGGATTTTATACCGCCTCAAAAGGAATTATTGAGCAATTCTTAGGTAAAAAATAACAATCATATTGACATATATGATTTCATTCATTAATACACATCATCTATGACTAGAGCATGCGATTTAACAGGAAAAAAGGTTCAATTTGGACATAATGTTAGTAAGGCTAAAAATAAGACTAAGCGTAAATTTATTCCTAACCTACAAAAAGTAACCTTTAGAAGCGAGGTCCTGAATCGGAATGTTAGACTATCAGTAGCCACATCTTCAATAAGAACTGTGGCAAAGCATGGGAGTATTGATGACTATCTAATAAAAGTTAAGAATAACAAACTTTCCCCTCGAGCTAAACTTCTTAAAAAAACTATTGTTAAAAAAACAACTCCTATAGCTGCTTAAGCTTTAATTTACAATCTTCTTACTTTTTAAATTCTTTTCGTCAAAAAGGTCGACTAGTTGCTCTGTCATAACATCTGCTAATTGTTCAGCATCAACTATAGTTACAGCTTTTTTATAGTATCTAGTAACATCATGACCTATACCAACTGCCAATAGTTGAATATCTGATTTATTTTCTATCCAACTAATTGCTCCTCTTAAGTGCTTTTCCAAGTAGTTTCCAGAATTTACTGATAAAGTACTATCATCAACGGGCGCTCCATCAGAGATAACCATTAATATTTTCCTAGCTTCATACCTACTCTGAAGTCTCTTATGTGCCCATAGAAGAGCCTCACCATCAATATTTTCTTTTAGTAGGCCTTCACGCATCATTAAACCTAAATTTTTCTTTGCTCTTCGCCATGGCTCATCAGCTGCTTTATATATAATATGCCTTAAATCATTTAGTCTACCTGGCGATGGAGGTTTGTTATTTTGCATCCAACTTTCTCTACTCTTGCCACCTTTCCAGGCTTTAGTTGTAAAGCCCAATATCTCAACTTTTACCCCACATTTTTCAAGAGTGCGCGCGAGAATATCAGCACTCATCGCCGCGACTGTTATGGGCCTTCCCCTCATTGACCCTGAATTATCAATCAATAAGGAAACTACAGTATCTTTAAAATCTGTATCTTTTTCATGCTTAAATGATAATGAATAAAAAGGATCTGTAATAACCCGAGTAAGTCTTGAGGTATCCAAAATTCCCTCTTCTAAATTAAATTCCCAGCTTCTATTTTGCTTTGCTAGTAATTTTCTTTGCAGTCTATTTGCCAACCGAGATATCATTGTTTGAAAAGATTTTAGCTGCTGGTCTAGGTATTTTCTTAATCTAATTAACTCTTCTTCTTCACACAAATCTTTTGCAGTTATGATTTCGTCAAATTGATTAGAGTAAATCGTATATTCATTTAGAATTGACTCTATAGATTTATTTTCTTTATATTGTGGCCTCACATTTTCAGAGCCATCATCCTCTTGCTTTTGCATGTTTTCATTGTTGTCATCTATAGGTAACTCACTTTCCTCTGACAGAACTTCTTCATCTGTATTATCTGCATCATCGTCACTCATGGATGACTGACTCTCAGTTTCCTCAGTGTCTGGGTTATCTAATTCTTCAGACTGCTGACCCTTATTATCTTCCTCAGATTCATCTTTATTTTCATTTGTGTCATATAGCTTTAAATCTAGAATTAACTTATTAGCCAATTGGGCGAACTGTTTTTGATTGTGAATATTTGCAAGAAGATTATCAGTCGATTTGCTGATTTTGGTTTCAAGCCACTTATTCCAATAGGAAAGAGCATGATCAGCACTTTTTGGAACCATAGTTTTATCTATCTTTTTTCTAAGATAAATTTCTAGTGCATTTTCTATGTCTAAATCAGACTTACTAGTTACATTTGAGTAATTTTTTTCATTACATTCTTTTTCATAAAGGCTAAAAAGGTTTGATTTAACACCTTTCATAGACTGGCTTCCAAGTATCTGGATTCGGCTATTTTCTAAAGATTCATAAATTTTCTTATTTTTTTCTTTATTAGGTAAAAACTGATTATATACGCTAGTATTTCTATGCCTATGAATTAAGGCTGCATTGTCAGCTAGGCCACGAATTTCAGAAATTTCAACAGAATCAATAATATTATTTATATCAGGGAGAACAATAATTTCTTGTGTAGAGCTTGAATTCACTCCAAAAGTTACCTCGAGCTCCCTATCTTCTGCAATTGCTTTAACTGTAGATGATAGAGCTCTCTTAAACGTATCTAGAGAATCTTCTTTCACTTAGGTAAGAGTTATATCGGCTTGTGTGCTCATTAGATCTTCACCAAAACATCTTTGATAATATTCAGCAATAATAGGTTTTTCGCTATCATCACATTTATTAAGGAATGTAAGTTGAAAAGACAGAGCTATATTAAAATCAAATATTTCAGCATTTTCAGCCCAAGTTAATACTGTTCTTGGACTCATAACTGTTGATATGTCACCATTAACTAGACCCTTACGCGAAAGGTCAGCAACCTTAATCATTAAACCAATAATTTCTTCTTTTTCAGGAGTATTGTAACTCTTAACTTTAGACAAAATAATTTCTTTTTCTTTTTTAAAGTCTAAATAGTTCAATGCAGTAACAATATTCCATCGATCCATTTGACCTTGATTAATTTGCTGCGTTCCATGATATAAGCCACTAGTGTCACCTAACCCAACTGTATTTGTAGTTGCAAATAACCTAAAAGATGGATGCGGTTTTATTACTCTATTCTTATCAAGCAACGTAAATTTACCTTCTGCTTCAAGAACTCTCTGAATTACAAACATGACATCTGGCCTCCCGGCATCATATTCATCAAATACTAATGCAGTGTTATTTTGAATTGCCCAAGGAAGAATGCCATCTTGAAATTCAGTAATTTGCTTACCTTCTTTTAAGACGATTGCGTCTTTACCAATGAGGTCAATTCTACTCACATGACTATCTAAATTAACCCTTACGCATGGCCAATTGAGTCTTGCTGCAACCTGTTCAATATGTGTAGATTTTCCAGTACCATGATAACCTTGAACCATTACTCTTCTATTGTATTTGAACCCAGACAGAATTGCCATTGTGGTAGCCCTATCAAAACAATAAGATGAGTCTACTTCAGGCACATAAGCAGAGTTTTGAGAGAAACCGTCAACATGCAAATCAGTATCTATTCCAAAAGCTTGGTTAACTGAAATTGATATATCAGGTATGATTTGGTTACTTTGATTTATTTCGCTCATATTTGCTCTTAATAATCTTATATGCTTCCAAAACTTTTTTTAGTTTTTCAATATTCTCTTCTTTATGCCCTGCTGTATCTGGATGTAATTGTTTAACAATATCTTTGAACTTACTTTTTATAATTTCTAGTGAAGTTTTTTTATCATCAATATTTAATTCAGCCAATGCATTTATATAATCGCTATCAAATAATATAGGTCTAAATTCACTATTTTCAGCATCATCAAATGAATTAAATATATTTTCCCTAATTTTGTTAGTTTTTTTAAAGTAATCATTATCTGCGGCACCAATTTTTTGCGTTTTTCTATGGCCAATAATGTCATTTTCTATAAATTCTTCGATTTCATCCGCATTCATGTCTTCAAAATAATTCCAATTTTTATTAAATTCTTTGATGTGTAAGAGACAAAACCATTTATATTCCCTTAAATTGTGGGGTGACATAGGAGCTCTATAGTCGCCATTTGAGTCACAGTTAGCATTATTACATTTTTGTTGTGTCATAAAAATAAGAATTAATTATTATATAATAATGAATATTGAAAATATAATAACTAAAAAAATTAATAAAATCTTTAGTCCATCCTATTTCAAATTAATTAATTTTTCAGAAAAACATCGGCATCATGAAACCAATAATCGTACAAACTACTCTCATATAAAGCTTATTATAGTTTCTCAAATTTTTAAGAATCTAAATAGAGTTGATAGAGAAAGAAAAGTCCACGAGTTGCTTACAGAAGAGTTAAAAGATCACGTTCACGCTCTTGTTTTAAAACTTTATTCTGAAGACGAAAGTAAATTAACTGATATTCATAACTTTGAGTAGAGATATTTTATTGCTTTTTACTTCTATAATTTCAAATTGAAAACCATAGTAATTAAATATTTGTCCAGATCGAGGAAAAGATCTTGATTCATGAATGATTAACCCTGAAATAGTATTCGCTTCATTTTCTGGAAGTTCCCAGCCATATTCTCTATTTAAATCTCTAATCTCAACATTTCCATTGATGTTAAAGCTCCCATCATAATTTACAATAACACCCTTAACTATAACATCATGCTCGTCACTTATATCCCCAACAATTTCTTCAATAATATCCTCCAAGCTAATCATTCCCATTAAAGCTCCGTACTCATCAACAATAATCGCTAATTTACTCCTTTTTTTAAGGTGCATTTGTAATTGTTCTTTTAGAGTTGTTGATTCAGGAACAAACCAAGGATCGAGTAAAGTAGATTTTATATCTTCTTTTAAAACTAAAACTTCTTTCTTTAGGCTAATTAATTTCAATAAATTTTTTGCATGTAGTATCCCAATGATATTTTCCATATCATTTTCCCATACTGGAATTCTTGTATAGGGACTATTAATTACAGCTTTAATTATATTCTTAGGTTCTTCATCTATGTTAACAGTAAGCATATTACTTCGATGCACCATAACATCTTCAATACCTATAACTGAAAGATCTAAGATTCCCTTAACCATATCTTTATCAAACTTGTAAAGGCGGCCTTCTTTATGGTGAAGATCTAATGTACCCCTAAGTTCATCTTGTACAGATATAGATCTACTATTTTTTTTATGATTTAAGCCTAAAATAGATAGTATGAAAAAAACTATTTTTTCCATTATCCAAGTAATTGGAGAAAGTATAAAAACAAAAGGTCTAATAATTGGACTAATAATCAATGCTAGATTTTCTGAGTTTGAAATTGCATAACTCTTAGGTAAAATTTCTGCAAATATTACAATTAATAGTGTCATTATTAAAACTGCATAAGCGATACCAGAGTCACCAAAAATTTTGATAAGCAGGCTAGTTGCTAATGCTGAGGCTAAAATATTAACAAGGTTATTGCCTAAAAGTATTGCACCAATTAAGGATTCTTTATTGTTCAATAATTTTATGGCAAGCTTTGCATTTTTCTTCCCTTTAATACTTAGTCCAGTTAAGCGACTTCTCGTACTTGCTGTTAATGCTGTTTCTGATCCAGAAAAAAAGGCAGACAGTGCCAAAAGAATTACTATAGAGACCGATAGAATTACTATATCAAATAGCATGTTAAGTTGTTATTTCCTTATGTAGTTTAATTAGTTTACTCTGTGAAATACCCTTTTTAATAAATGCATTTCCAATATCTTTAACTAATATTAAGGTAATGTTCTTATTAATGGTTTTTTTATCCTTGACCATTTCAGAGACAAAATTCTTGGCAGTAAGCTTTGCTATTTTCTTAGGAAGCTGTGTTGGTAGACCTATTTCTTTAAAGTGAGTTATTATCTTATTAAATGTAGTCTCATTTGTATAGCCTTCTATGCAAGATAATCTTACAGCAAGAATTATACCAATTGCTACAGCCTCTCCATGTACCACACTTTTTTTAAAACCATTTAATGATTCTATTGCATGTCCAAAAGTATGACCAAGATTCAAAAGGGCCCTTATTCCATGCTCCTTTTCATCTTCTTCAACTATTTTTGACTTATTCATGCAGCTTTTATGAATTGCATGAATGCGTGCAGCTGTATCACCTTCAATAATTTTCTTCCCATTTTTTTGTAGCCATTCAAAGAAAATAGTATCTTTAATTATGCCATATTTTATAATTTCAGCATAGCCTGATAACAATTCTCTTTTTGGAAGAGTATTTAAAACATCCGTATCAATTATTACTGCTTGTGGTTGATAAAATGATCCAATTAGATTTTTACCATAGATATTATTTACACCAGTTTTTCCTCCAACAGAAGAGTCTACCTGCGAAAGAAGTGTAGTTGGAATTTGAATATATTTGATACCTCGCAAAACAATACTTGCAGTTAATCCAACTATGTCTCCTATAATTCCACCGCCAAAAGCAATAACGGTGTCTTGACGATCAACATTATAAGAAAACAATCTATTAGATAAATTAATCACAGTGTTAATATTTTTCTTTTTTTCATTTACAGATATTGAAATAAAAATGCATTTAACTTTTGCTGTTTTGAAAGCACGAATGATTTCAGGCTTGTATAAAGTAGAAACCACACTATCAGATATAATAAAGACTCTATCTTTATCAATATATTGCTTGCACAGTTTTCCTATATCAGCATAGAGACCACTCCCAATAAAGATTGGGTAGTTGATCTGGTTATTTTTTAGTCTTATTGTTTTCATTTATATTTAGTTTATCTATAATTTCTTTTGTCAGTTTTGATTTAGTCTTTTTAGTAACATCAAATACATAGTCTGATTTAGAGAAGTTTTCAGCCCGTATTTTATTTAATTCCCTTAAAGTTATATTAATATCTTTATTTTGTAAAAGTGGTCTGTTTTTTTTTCTAGAGCAGCGCAAGGCCAAGACTTTTAGATCACATTTTAACCAGATAGAGGTACATAGTTTTATGACCTTGAATCTAGTTTTTTGACTTTGGAAAGCACCGCCACCAAAAGCAATAATGCTATTATTCTTTTCCTTATCCAGTATTTCCGATATAACATTTTCTTCAATTACTCTAAATTTCTTTTCTCCGTGAGATAAAAAAAATTCATTAATTGTCATACCTATAAAATTAACGATTGCCTCATCAACATCTACAAAGGTATAGCCCATCTTTTTTGCTAGATATGATCCTAATGCGGACTTACCCGAGCCCATGTGGCCAACTAAGACTATATTATTGTTGTTGTTAGAGGGTCTTAATTTTGACATTATTAAATGTGAATTAATTTCACAGTGGTTAGATTATTTGTTAAGTATGATTATGAAAAAAGTTAGTAGCATTAATTTATCTAGTCCTAGTTGGTTATTATACATTACCAATACATTTGCGATAGTAATTATTTTTCTTATTATTGAGCTAACTACTTTGTTTGCAGAAACTGCTGGAAATAAACCACTAGAAATATGGTCTAATGATTCCAACTTAGAAGTTGAAGAGTTGGCCACATCTGATATTGAAAATAAAATAGAGGAAGATTCAAAAAACCCTATTTTACAGTCTAATATTTCTTATGCAGCAGAAGATACAATAGGTTTTTTTGATCAATCTAACAATGGCTTCGGCCCAAGCATTTGGGAAAATAGTGATTTTGAAAGCATAGAATACTTGTTGAATCTACTACCAAAGAATTATCAATCTGTTGTGATGAGAGATTTTCTCAACAAGACTCTGCTTACTGTATCGACGCCCCCTTTAAAAAATTATCTGTCAGATGGTGGCTTTTTGGACTTAAAGATAGATTTTTATAAAAAAAATCAAAATGATTTAGTGGTAAAAAATATTTTAGATCAATTATCTGAAGACGATTGGAATGAGAAAAATGCAATAGACTTTATTAATCATTATTTAATTTTAAATGACTATAAGAAGGCTTGTACAAAAAAATATTTAGAAAAATTAAGAAATATAAAAAATAAACTTACGTATCAAACTTTTTGTAGAGCTATGGAAAGTAATATGCCTGCTGCAGACTTATCATTATCACTTCTCAAAGAGCAAGATCAAGTAGACAAGGAGTTTTTATATTTAATTAATTCTTATATTAATGATCAGGAAATTAATATTAATGAAATAATGTCTCTAGATATATTAAAACTAAATCTTATTAGTGGTAAAAAAATTAACTATGAGAGCATGCTTAGGCAAACAAATGACTTAAGTCTAAATAAATTTTATGCTCTTTCTTCCAATAAAAATATAGACACTAAAATTAAAATAACAGAAGACTTAATTAAAAGAGGCCTTGTAAATATAGAGATACTATCTAAAAATTATAAAAATTATCTTAGTGATAATAATATACTTAACGTTATTGGCCATACATCTGCAAAAAATGATCTTGAAAAAAGAATTTTACTATTTGCTGAAATTCGTAACACATCAAATCAAAAAAAGCTGATCAACTTATCTACTGTTTATGTAAACGAGATGAAAAAAAGTGGATTACTTTTTTCAACAGCAGAGCTTATTTATGATAAAATTAAAGTAATCCAGCCTAAGAAAGAATATTCTAAAAATGCTCTAAGTATGTGTATTTTGCTTATTCTAAATAATAATAGTGAAAAATGCAGTGATTGGTCTCAATTAATTAAATTTAATAAAGATCTTAAGCTTCAGCACGCTTTTATTGAATTTTACTTAAATCTAAACAGCACTAATTCTAACAATGGCTTACCTGAAAATTTATTAAATCAAATTATCTCTAGCGTAGAAATCTCTGACTTTAATAAAAATATTATCGTTAAGTATTTTGAGGTTTCAGAAAATATTCAAACGCCTAATTATTGGAAGACAAAAAATAAACTTAATAAAGTTTCTACTATTGTGCCAAATATAAAACTAATAGAATATCTTGGCGATGTATCAAAGAATAGCATAGGTGAAGCAGCACTTTTAATATTAATTTTAAGTGGAGATAAAAACCCTAAGGACTTAGATGACTATAGTATTTTTGCTATGCTAGATTCTCTTTCAAAAATAGACAAAAAGACTCTTCGTAAATTAATTTTTGAATTAAGTGTTAATAGCTCCAAGCTTTAATTATTATTCAGGCAGTTTTTTATTCACACGTATTCGACTAATACTAATACCTATAATTACTAGTATTACTGAAATAATTAATGAATAACCAACTTTTTCACCAAGAAGTAACCATCCATAAAATATTCCAAAAATTGGAATTATATAACCAACTTGCATCATAAAAGTTGATCCTGCATTACGAATTAAAACCTGTCGAAGACTAAATGCAAAACCAGTAGGGATAACACCTAAATAAATTATTGCAAAGAAGGGTGTCCAAGAGAAATTAATATTATGAAAATTTCCAAAAATAAGTATTATTGGTAGAAGCCATATACTTCCCCAAAGTAAAGTATTCATAGTTACTATGTCTGAGGGTAAGTGTGAAATTCTTCTAATTATCAAATTAGAAATCACATAGCTTGATGCCCCAATATATATTGCCAGAGCAGAGATCAAAGAATCTATGTCGCTAACAAGAATTTCCATACCAACAGCAAATATTACACCAGAAAATCCAATTATGCTCCCAATTACTTTACGTAAAGATAGTTTTTCATCTAAGGTAAAAAAATGAGCAAGAATTAAAGCTAGAAAAGGATTAGCAGATAAAATTATTACACCAATATTACTTGGCATCGTAATTAATCCATAAGGCAGCAAAGTAAATGGAACTGAAGCGTTCAAAAATCCAACTAACGCATATGTCCGCATATTGCTATTCATAACATTGACTTTTGCACCACGAAATTTAACTGCACAGAATAAGAAAATAGCACCTATTGCAGTTCGGTAAAAACCTACTTCTATTGGATTAAACATTTCATTAGAAATTTTTATTGCCACAAAAGATGCTGCCCATACTGCACCTAAAAAAAGCAATAATGCATAATTGGCCACCTCTGGTTTAAAATATTTATTCATAAAGTCTATTAGATAAATTCTTGTATTTGATTAAATAAAATATTTAAGTCACTTTGTCTTGAGAGGCTGTGTTCCCCATCCTCAATAATTATAAGCTTCTTATCTTGACTTATAATTTGATTAATAATTTTTTCAGAGTTTGAAAATGGCACCACCTTATCTAATCTGCCATGTAGTAATCTTACTGGACAAGTTATATTAATTTTTTTATCAAGCAATAAATTATTAAAGCTTTTATTTATAAAATTATATGACACTTCATAAGCTCCATAATCAGCATCTGGATAAAGTATTGATCCTTTTTCCTTAAAATTTTCCTGCTCTTTTAATGATAGGTTATTCCATTCACTTATTGTCCAATCAGTTGCAGATGCTATGCCAATAAAACTATCAACTGCATCTAAGTTTTTTAATGTTACTAATAAAGAAATCCACCCACCCATACTTGATCCAACTAAAATGTTCTTTTTAGTTTTAAATTTATTAAAGACTTCATTGGCTTCATCTGACCATTTAGTAATAGTTCCTTCATTAAAACTCCCTGAAGATTGTCCATGTCCAGAGTAATCAAATCTAACAAAATTTAATTTCTTACTTTGTGTCCACGAACTAAGATTAGAAGCTTTAGTTCCAGTCATTTCTGAACTATATCCTCCAAAAAAAAATACTGTAATATTTGAGCCAAGCTGATTAGATTTGTATGCAATCTTATCTGAATACAAAGACTTAAAAAATTCTGTAGTATCTGTCATAATAATTATACTATCTTATAATTAAATAACGCTAATTTGCATATGAAAGAAAAGTTGAGAGTCCTTCAGGTTATACCAAAACTTAATATAAGTGGTGCAGAACAAGGCTGTTTTGATGTAGCTAATTTTTTAGTTAAGAATAATCTACTGTCATATATTGCTACTTCATCAGGCTATCGCATAGAACAATTAGAAAAAAATGGGTCAACAGTAATTAAAATCCCTGTCCACTCTAAGAATCCTTTTACAATTATCTTAAATATTTTTAAAATATCAGCGATAATTAGAAAGCATAAGATCAATCTCATACATGCAAGAAGTAGAGCTCCAGCATGGAGTTCATATTTTGCTGCAAAACTTACTAACATTAAGTTTGTAACCACCTTTCATGGAACATATAACTTTAACAACTTTATAAAAAAATTTTATAATTCTATAATGCTTAGGAGTGATCATGTTATTGCTATATCAGAGTTTATTTTTAGTGAAATTAAAAATAAATATGCTTTCGTAAATAAAAACATTTCAGTTGTTGCTAGGGGAATAGATGCTTCAACCTTAAATCCTTTACATGTATCAATTAATGAAATTGACAAATTTATTGAAGGTCAGTCACTGAGAAAGAAATCTATCAAGATTGTTTTACCAGGCAGAATAACTGGATGGAAAGGACATAAAATTGCAATTGAAGCAATGTCTTATTTAAAAAAAAATATAGAAAATGATTTTGAATTAATTTTAGTAGGGCCAACTGATAATATTAGACTTAAGAAAAATTTAACGGAAATGATAACCAACTATGCATTAGAAAATAATATTAAGTTTACAGGTCCTTCAAAAAAAATGAGCATGATATATTCTTTAGCAGATATTGTTTTATCTTGTGCAACTGATCCAGAGGCATTTGGAAGAATACCAGTTGAAGCTCAAGCAATGGGAAAAACTATTATAGCTTCTAATCATGGTGGTCACAAAGAAACTATCATAGAGGGCATGTCTGGATTCTTGTACTCACCATTAAATGCACAAGAGCTCGCCAGAACTATTCAAAATGTAATTTCTAGCGATCTTTATAAAAGTGAAAAAATTAAAAATAAAAGACGAAAGTTTATTTTAGAAAATTTTACTGATGAGGTGATGTGTTTAAAAACTTTAAATATTTATCAACAAGTTCTGGATATTGAATGATTAAGAAAATTCTCATTATAAAACATGGCGCCTTAGGAGACTTAATTCAGACCACAAGTTCTTTAAAATCCATTCGATTAAAGTATCCTAAAACTCAGATAACTCTACTAACTGACACTAAGTTTAAATATTTTACAGCAAACATACCTTTTGTTGATCAATTCATTTATGAAAAACGACCGTCATTCTTAAGACTAGATTTGTGGTCAAATATAATTTTAAAACTTGTACTTAAGAAATTTGACCTAGTATTTGATTTACAAAATTCAGATCGAACTTCAATTTATCATTTTTTTATGAAACTATTTAAGCCAAAAATTTTATGGTCAGGTAATAGAAGAGGAGGTATTTATAAATATCAACCTGATAATTTTGAGCAGATTCCAATTAAAGATAGAATAATAAACCAGTTAAGATTAATAGATGTTATTGTTGAAAATAAACCAGATCTTGATTGGATGATTAAAGATAATATCAAGCATCTGCCTATTGGTAAATTTGTAATTTTACTTCCAGGATCCTCAATTGAACATAAGTACAAAAGATGGCCAGCGGAAAAATTTGCTGAAATTTCTAATTACTTAAAAGAAAAAAATATTAACTCTGTAATATTAGGGCAGATGATATCGGAGGGAGATGAAATTAATAAAATTAAATTACTATCTCCAACAGCTATAGATTGTTCAGATAAAGACCTTAGTTTCTTAGCATCTCTAGCCGATAAAGCAAGCGGCGCCATAGGCAATGACTCTGGCCCAGCATTTATAGCGGCAGCAGTTGGATGCCCTATTACTTGGTTGCTATCAAGTCACACAAACCCAAACATTACTCAATTAGTGGGATCTATGGTCAATATTCTAAAAAAGAATAATATTGCTGAAATTACTACAGAAGAAGTTAAAAATAACCTTGCCTTAAGAGATTAATATGCATAATAAATATTTTTATGGATCAAACTAAATTAGAGCTAATTAGACATGATGCAGCGCATATAATGGCGATGTCAGTACAAGAACTTTATCCAGAAACAAAAGTTACAATTGGCCCAATAATTGAAAATGGTTTTTATTACGACTTTTCTAGAGAAACCTCTTTTACAAATAAAGATCTAGTTAAGATCGAGAAGAAAATGAAGGAAATCGTTAATCGTGATGTTCCGTGTACATATAAAGTTGTTAGTAAAAGTGAAGCTATAGATGTTTTTACAAAAATTGGAGAAAACTACAAAGTAGAAATAATTAATTCTCTACCAGAAAATGAAGAGATTAAAATTTATTATCATGGTGAATGGTTTGATTTGTGTAAAGGTCCTCATTTAGATTCTTCAAAAGAAATTGGGAAAGCCTTTAAACTAACTAAAGTTGCAGGAGCATACTGGCGTGGTGATTCTAATAATGAAATGCTGCAACGCATATATGGTACTGCATGGGAAACTCAAGAAGACCTAGATGATTACCTTATTAGACTTGAAGAGGCTGAAAAAAGAGATCATAGAAAACTAGGCAAAGAATTAGATTTATTTCATTTTCAAGAAGAAGCTCCTGGTGCTGTATTTTGGCATCCAAAAGGATGGATATTATTTCAGAATCTAATTAATTATATGCGTAAGCGACAAGATGATGCTGGATATTCAGAAATAAATACACCAGATATTATGGACAAATCACTATGGGAACTCTCAGGTCACTTAGAAAAATTTGGTGACAATATGTTCACTACTGAAGCTAAAGAAGACAGGGTTTACGCTTTAAAGCCTATGAATTGCCCTGGTTGTGTTCAAGTATATAAATGGGGATTAAAAAGCTACAGAGATCTTCCACTGAGAATATCTGAATTTGGAAAGGTTCATAGGTATGAGCCATCTGGAGCTTTACATGGCTTAATGCGGGTGCGTGCATTCACACAAGATGATGCCCATATTTTTTGCACTGAAGATCAAGTTATTGAAGAAAGTAAAATTGTTTGTGATTTAATCCTAAGTATTTATAAAGATTTTGGTTTTGAAAAAATTTCTATTAAATTTTCTGATCGTCCTGAAAAAAGGGTAGGTAGTGACGAGATTTGGGATAAATCCGAACTAGCATTAAAAAAGGCAGTTGAAGCAAGTGGACTTGATTACACCTATAACCCAGGAGAAGGAGCATTTTATGGTCCTAAATTAGAATTTATTCTTAGAGATGCTATTGGACGAGATTGGCAGTGTGGAACTCTTCAGGTCGACCTCAATATGCCGGAAAGACTTGGTGGTAATTATATTGGTGAAGATGGTCAGAAACATCATCCAGTTATGCTACATAGAGCACTTTTTGGATCACTTGAGAGATTTACAGGAATTCTACTAGAACATTACGCAGGTAATCTTCCCATGTGGCTAACGCCCGTGCAAGCGGTAGTAGCACCAATTACATCTGATATAGATCTATACGCAAAAGAAATTTATGATCAACTTAAATTAGATGGAATTAGAGTTAATTTAGACACGCGAAATGAAAAAATTAGTTACAAAATTAGAGATAACTCAATGCAAAAAATTCCTTACATGCTTATTGTTGGTAAACAAGAACAGGAAGACAAATCAATCTCAATAAGACAATTTGGATCAAAAGATCAGGAAACAATTAAACTTGAAAATTTAACTGATTTTTTTGAAAAAAAATGTATGATGCCTAACAACTAAAGAAAATAGGAGCTTAAAATAGCAACACAAAATAAAAATAATAGATACAACTCTAAACCTAAAGAACCTAAAGTCCGTGTTAATGGACGCATCACATCAGATACTGTTAGACTCATCGATGAAAAAGGCGAGAATATTGGTGTAGTTGGTATAGCTGATGCCATGAGTAAAGCTGAGTCTGCTGGACTCGATTTGGTTGAGATATCACCCAATGTTAAGCCGCCTGTTTGTAAAATTCTTGATTTTGGGAAATATAAATATGAGGCACAGAAAAAAGCGAGTGTAGCAAAGAAAAAACAAAAAGAGACTGTGTTAAAAGAGATTAAAATGCGCCCTGGTACCGATGTTCATGACTACAACTTTAAGGTTAAAGCAGCACAAAAATTTATTGCACTAGGTGATAAAGTTAAATTTACGATACGGTTTAAAGGCCGAGAATTCCAAAACCATGACCAAGCTAAGGGATTAATGGGACGTATTAAAGAAGACATGCTAACTGTCAGTAAAATTGAGCAAGAGCCAAAACTTGAAGGTCGCCAATATTCAATGATTTTTACTGTTAATTAGGCTTAAAATCCTTTTATTAAAATATTTTGCTTTTTGTATAACAAGACGCTATAACCCTCAGTTCTGAGAAAATTATGACTAAATTAAAAACTAAAAAAGCAGCAGCAAAAAGATTTAAAGTTACCGCTTCAGGAAAAGTAAAGTCTTATCAAGCTGGCAAAAAACATGGCATGATGAAGCGTACTAATTCACAAATTAGAAATTTAAGAGGCTCAACAATCCTCTGTGATCAAGATGCACGTATTGTTAAAAAATTTTTACCATATAGTTAAAAGAGGAAATAATGGCTAGAGTTAAAAGAGGTGTAACCTCACACGCAAAACACAAGAAAGTTATTAAACAGGCTAGTGGGTTCCGTGGACGCAGAAAGAATACATTTAAAGTAGCTAAGCAAGCTGTAGAGAAATCTATGCAATATGCTTATCGCGATCGAAAAGTTAAGAAGAGAGAATTTAGGAGTCTTTGGACTCAAAGAATAAATGCTGGTGCACGTGAATTTGGCTTATCATACTCGGTATTTATTAATGGTCTAAAAAAATTAGAAATCGGCCTTGATAGAAAAATATTAGCTGATTTAGCAATGCATGAACCAGATGCATTTAAACATTTAGTTGAAAAAGTTCAGTCTGCAGCTAAATAATAAATAAAGCCTCTAAATTAATTATCATATTACTATTACAGACTTCGTGGAAATCTGATATTGTCCCAACAATATGAGCGACCTATCTCCAGTCATAAAAAATATAGAATCTCAAAAGAAATCTGTAAATGATGTGGGTTCTCTTGAAAAAATGCGCTTACAGTTTCTTGGTAAAAAAGGTGAAATAACCTTGCTTATGAAAGAGCTTGGCAAACTAAGTCCCGAAGAAAGAAAAGCCGCAGCCGAAGAACTTAATAAGGTTAAAGATTCTATTAATGATTTTATAAGCTCAAAATCAGAAGAGTTTGAAGATAATTTAATGTCAGAACAGTTATCTTCTGAGCGACTAGATCTTACTTTAGGCACCAAGAGTACCGACGGAAGAATTCATCCTATTACACAAGTTATAGATGAAGTAATTGCAATATTTACAGATTTAGATTTTTGTGTTGCTGAGGGTCCAGAGGTTGAAACCGATTACAATAATTTTACAGCCTTGAATACTTCAGAAAATCATCCAGCCCGGCAAATGCATGATACTTTTTATGTTAACTCAGAAACAGATGGCATGCCAAATGTTCTAAGAACACATACTTCTCCAGTTCAAATTCGAAGCATGCTTCAGGGTAAGCCACCTTTTAGATTGATAGCACCAGGTAAAACATTTAGATGTGATAATGACCAAACACACACACCTATGTTTCACCAAGTAGAAGGTTTAGTAATAGATACAACTAGTAACATGGGTCATTTAAAAGGCTGTCTCGAAACTTTTTTAAAAGAGTTTTTTGAAACAGATGTTCCAAAGATGAGATTTAGACCTAGCCATTTTCCTTTTACAGAGCCATCTGCCGAAGTTGATATTGGTTACCGCAAAGAAGGCAATCAAATTATTATAGGTGAGGGTGACAGTTGGCTAGAAATTTTAGGATGTG
This sequence comes from Pelagibacteraceae bacterium AG-422-B15, assembly GCA_905182345.1. Lineage (GTDB taxonomy): Bacteria > Pseudomonadota > Alphaproteobacteria > Pelagibacterales > AG-422-B15 > CACCCN01. Next base: position 4,595 of record CAJJBG010000012.1, on the reverse strand, counting down.
GAATGGTGCATCCAAATGTTTTAAAAAATGTCAATATTGATCCAGATCAGTATCAAGGCTATGCGTTTGGTGTAGGCATTGAAAGATTGGCTATGTTAAAATATGGCATCAGTGATTTACGAACCTTCTATGACAATGATTTAAGGTGGCTTAAGCATTTTGGATTTGTTCCCCTAGATATACCTTCAATTTCAGGAGGCCTTAGTCGATGAAGTTTACAATCTCTTGGTTGAAAGAGTATCTCGATACCAACGCATCAGATGAAGCGATAATAGACAAGCTAACAGATATTGGACTTGAAGTTGAGAAAGTTCAAGATGCCAAAGATCTTTTTGGAGCTTTTATTATTGCTGAAGTAGTAGAGGAAGAAAAGCATCCTGACGCAGATAAATTGAGAGTATGCAAAGTAAATGTTGGGGATAAGGTAGTAGACGTTGTTTGTGGTGCACCCAATGTAATAAAAGGTATGAAAGTTGTTTATGCACCTCCAGGAACAGTAATTCCAGTAAACCAAATGAAAATCAAAGTTGCAAAAATTCGTGGCGTTGAATCTAGTGGAATGCTTTGCTCAGAATATGAATTAGGTATTTCAGATTTACATAATGGCATCATTCATATGTCTGAAAATAGTAAAGTTGGCAGCCTCTATATCGACCAGATGAACATGAACGATGTTATGATTGAAATAGGCATAACACCCAATAGACAAGATTGTTTAGGTGTTTATGGAGTCGCTCGAGACTTAGCAGCTGCAGGCATAGGGGAACTAAGAGAGATAGCGGTACCAAATATAAGCACAAAAGCTAAAAATCCCATACAAATTGTTTTTGAAAACCCAAAAGACCAAAATCTATATTGTCCTGCATTTGGTAGTCGTTATATAAAAAATGTTAAAAACTGTGAAAGTCCACAGTGGCTTAAAGACAAAATCAATTCAATTGGACTTAAACCAATATCAGCATTGGTGGATATAACTAACTATATGCTGTTTGATTATAACCGGCCATTGCATGTATATGATGCAGATAAGATTTCAGGAAAGATAGTCATACGAAGCGCAAAGAAAAATGAAAAGTTTCTAGGCTTAGATGAAAAAGAATACACGTTAGATCAAGGTATGTGCGTAATTGCCGATGAGGAAAAGCCTCTTGGTTTAGGGGGTATACTTGGTGGAGAAGCTTCTGCGTGTAGCATGCTAACCACAAATATATTGTTAGAATCAGCTTTATTCAATGCCACTAATATTGCAGATACGGGTAGAAAATTATTTATTGATAGCGATGCACGTTATAGATTTGAAAGAGGTGTTGATTCAAATTCATTAAATAATGGCATGGATAGAGCTGCTAGTTTAATACAAGAAATTTGTGGTGGAGAGATTAGTGAATCCAATATTTGTGGTGAAATACCAAAGGTTGAACATAATATATCTTTTAACCTCACCAGAAATGCTAACCGACTTGGTGTAGAAATAGATGCGGCTAAAATAGAGAAAATGTTAAATAAACTTGGTATTAAAACAAAAAAAAATGATGATATATTAATGTGTTCGATACCTTCTTGGCGCCAAGATATACATGGAGAAGTCGATCTAAGTGAAGAAGTGATAAGACTAACAGGCTATGATTCTATTCCAGTACTATCAATAAGAACAGGAACAAGAATTAATGATAATGTTCTTAATGAAAGCTATAAGAATAACTTAAGAGCTAAAAGATTTTTAGCGCAGCGTGGCAACAATGAACTTATAACCTGGTCATTCACATCTTCAAAAGACTCTAATTTCTATATTGAAGACCAGAAATTAAAAATTCAGAATCCAATTTCAGAAGAGCTTGACATTCTAAGGCCAAGCCTTATTCCAAACTTATTAAATGCGGTTAAAAAAAATAGCAATAGAGGCTTTGAAAGTTTCTCTCTGTTTGAAGTTGGCAATCAATTTTTTTCAGATCAACCAGGTGACCAAAAAAATATTGCCTGTGGTTTGCGAGGCGGTGTTAAGGCTGAAAAAACTTGGAGAAACAATGAATCAATTTATGATGTTTATGATGCTAAAGAAGACATGCTGTCTTTAATAGAGCACCTTCTTCCACAAAGTAAAAAAATTGAAATAAATGCAGGTGCCCCTAAATGGTATCATCCGGGTCGATCAGCAACAATTATGCTTAATAAAAATATTGTTCTTGGATATTTTGGAGAACTTCATCCAAAAATAATGAAATTTCATAAGATAAAAAGTCGTATTTCAGTATTTGAACTCTTTCTAGATGAGATCCAGGCTAAAGTAAGAAAATCTACTAACAAAGATAATTATGTCGTTAGCGACTTTCAGGCCGTAGATCGAGACTTTGCCTTTACTGTTGATAAGAGCATTGAAGGCAAAATCTTGGTTAATCTAGCCTTAAAAGCAGATGAGAAACTAGTGCAAGCAGTTGATATATTTGATGTTTTTGAAGGTGATTCTATTGGGGCGGACAAAAAATCTATTGCAATTAAAGTTATGTTACAAGCATCTGACCGCACTTTAAGTGAGGCAGAAATACAAGAAGTAAGCTCTAAAATTGTTGATTCAATTCAACAAAAAACTGCTGGCGTTGTTCGCTCGTAGTTATTAAAACTATCATACCATGAAGCCATTAAATCATATCAGAAATTTTTCAATTATTGCTCACATTGATCACGGCAAATCAACCTTAGCAGACAGATTAATTCAATTTTGTGGAGGATTAGCTGATCGAGACATGAAAGAGCAAGTTCTGGATTCTATGGACATCGAGAGAGAAAGAGGAATTACTATCAAGGCGCAAACAGTGCGACTTATTTATAAGGCTAAGGATAACAATGAATATATCCTTAATATTATTGACACCCCAGGACACGTTGATTTTAGCTATGAAGTAAATAGATCTTTGGCAGCATGTGAAAGCTCATTACTTGTTGTGGATGCCAGTCAAGGCGTAGAGGCACAGACTTTAGCTAATTTATATCAAGCTGTTGAAAACGATCATATTATTGTACCAGTTTTAAATAAGATAGACTTGCCTGCTGCAGACCCTGAAAGAGTTAAGGAACAAATAGAAAATATTTTAGGTATTGATACTGAAAATATTTTAGAAATATCTGCGAAATCAGGAATTGGTATTGAGGATGTTTTAGAAAGAGTAGTAGCAGACTTTAGCCCACCCATGACTTCAGAAACAGAAGAGAGTTTAAAAGCAATGCTGGTAGACAGTTGGTATGACAGTTATTTAGGTGTTGTTATTCTTGTTAGAGTCATTAATGGATCAATTAAGAAAGGTATGGAAATTAAATTCCACGCAGCAAACAGCAATCAAACTGTAGAAAGAGTTGGTTATTTCTCGCCAAAAATGATTCCGTGCGATGAAATCAAAGCCGGTGAGTTGGGCTTTATAACCGCTGCAATTAAAGAAGTTTCTCAAACTAAGGTCGGCGATACAATAGTATTAGCAAAAGATAAAAAGACTAAATCTTTACCTGGATTTAAACCCAGTCAGCCAGTCGTATTTTGTGGATTATTTCCATCTAATGCTGCTGAGTTTAAATTTCTTAGAGATGCACTTGGTAAGTTAAAGTTAAATGATTCAAGTTTTCATTTTGAGCAAGAAACTTCTGCTGCATTAGGTATGGGATTTAGATGTGGATTCTTAGGACTGCTACATCTTGAGATTGTAGTAGAAAGATTAGATAGAGAATTTAATATTGATTTAATTACTACGGCACCAAGTGTTATTTATAACATTGAATTAGAAGACGGAAAAAAAATCGAACTACATAATCCAGCTGACATGCCAGAAGCAATTTTAATTAAGACCATCTCTGAACCTTGGATTAAGGCTACTATAATTTCACCAGAAGAATACTTAGGAACAATAATTAGTTTGTGTGAAGATAAGCGTGGTGTTCAATCGGAATTATCATATTCAGGTTCTCGTGTAATATTAGTTTATAATCTTCCATTAAATGAAATTGTCTTTGATTTTTATGATCGTTTAAAATCTATTTCATCTGGCTATGCTAGTTTTGACTATGAAATCGATAATTACAATGAAAGTGATTTAGTTAAATTGAGTGTTTTAGTTAATGCTGAGCCAGTGGATGCACTCTCTATGATAGTCCACAGATCGGTTGCAGAAAAAAAAGGTAGAGGTGTATGTGAAAAATTGAAAGAGCTTATTCCAAGACATCAATTTGCTGTGCCAATTCAAGCTGCAATAGGTGGAAAAATTGTTGCTCGTGAAACAGTCAGTGGATTTAGAAAAAATGTTATTGAAAAAATTCATGGTGGTGGAGCAACTGATAGAAAAAGAAAACTATTAGATAAGCAGAAAAAAGGTAAGAAGCGTATGCGATCATTTGGTAAAGTAGACATACCTCAAGAAGCATTCATTGCTGCTCTAAAAGTGGATTAAGAAGTTAGGAAAGGTGGCCGAGTGGTTGAAGGCGCACGCTTGGAAAGCGTGTATGCGGGTGACCGTATCGAGGGTTCGAATCCCTTCCTTTCCGCCAAAATTAGCCAATATTTAGATCATTACTAAACTCTAATTTTAACTATAAATTTTGTTTTGAAGGTATTG
>CAJJBG010000011.1 GCA_905182345.1 Pelagibacteraceae bacterium AG-422-B15 | reverse complement strand
GTAAATCCTATGACCATGTAAATATAAGTAAGTTCCATTATAATTTTTTCCCTTTCAAGTGTGGAATTGTTTTATATAAATTAAGATTTATTATTTGGAAGCAAACAATAGATAATGAATGCTTTAGAAGCAGGTAGTAAAAGATGTAAACCGTTTTTTTCATTACGAATTGTATCTATTGGAATAAATAGATTGATACAATGATTCACAGTCTAATCAACAGTAAAAATTTACTTATATAATTTAGATATGGATAAAATTAACTCAATATTGATTACCATCTTTACCTTGATTTCTTATGCATACATTTGAAGCAAGACTATACCCATAAACAATATAAACGCAGCAAGTAGTCTCTTTTTCACGCCATTTTCTTTGAAAAAGTAGAGACCTATTAATGAGGCAAAAATAATACTACTTTCTCTTACTGATGCTACGTAATGAGTTGGTGCTTGTGTATAAGCCCATAAAACCAATGTATATGAAGTTATAGAAATAACAGCTGTAACGGAAAATTTAACTTTGTTATTATTTAGAGTAGCAATCAAATTATTTTTATTAAATCTTAAATTGTAAGCAAGCATAGGTATTGAGGTAAATATAAAAATCCAAACTATGTATTGATAGGGGTTATTTGCATGCTGAATACCTTCAGCATCAACTATTGTATAAAAAGCAATCGCCAGTGGAAAATACATCATTGAAAGTATATTTTTAAAACCAATTTCAGATATTTTCTTAGGTAATAATAATAAAATTGCACTTACAATTAACAGTATCCCAATAAACTCAAACATATTCACTTCTGCGTTAAAAAATATTATTAAGATAAGTACCGTTATTAAAGGAGCCAGACCTCTGGCAAAAGGGTAGGCTATAGAAAAATCATAGAGCGAATATGCTCTGGTCATGGAGTGTAGATATAGTGTGTGTGCTACTGTGCTAATTAATAGATAAATCCATATTTCAGACGATGGTAAACCCACTATAAATGTCAACGGAAGAACCAACATGCCCATAGTTGAAGAAATGATAGTTACTGTTACCAGGCCATTGTTCTGATCTTTAACAAATGCATTCCAGGAGGCATGCAGCATAGCTGCAATAATAAGGATTACTAAAATACTCATTGTTTACGGCGCTATCCACTGCTTATCAATATGATCTGAATCTATCGTAAACCTTGCTCTTCGGTGACCATTTTGATGTAAATAAAGCCATTCAATAACTTTTATAGATATACTTACATGAGAAAAATTCTCATACCCTAATTCTAGCTCTTGAGGAGAGGGAAGAGTATTTTCGTAATGTTCAGGGTAGCCAGACGTAGCTTCGCTAGAGTTAGTTCCAGGAGCATGTTGGACTAAATAACATTTCTTGCTAAAATCTCTTATTTTGGACCATATTGCCTCTGTATTAGCATTTTTATGGTTAATTAGTGCAATTCCATTGATTTTTATCTGTATTTTACCGACATGATCATAAAGCAAAACTGTTAGATTAGAGTTATGCTTTATCTCATTGATTTTATTAGATCTTATATCTGTATGAAAACCTATAGTTAATAGTTCTTTATCTAAATGCCTTAAAACCACAGTTCGAATAGAGGGAAAATTATTTCCAGATGATGCCACGTAGCATTGGTGGAATTCAGAGTTACGATCTTTTTTACCAATCTTTAGTCTAGACCATATTTCATGATATATTTTATCAATATCATTGTAGTGATCAGGAAGGTTGTTATTTTCTACCATTCAAGCTTTTTCCCATCATAGTTAACAAAAGAACCAGTTTTTGAAATATCAAGTGCATTTATAACCTTAAGCATACAACTAACGCTCTCTTCAATTTCTAGTTTTGCCTTTAATCCACCCATGTCGGTTTTAACCCACCCCGGATGTAGCATTAGAACTGAAATATTGTCTGCTTTCCAATCAATAGCTAAGCTTCTTGCGGCAGAGTTTAATGCTGATTTGCTAGTTCGGTAAAAATAATAACCTCCTGAATGATTATCATCAACACTTCCCATTTGACTTGAAATAAAAATAACTTTTTTCTCAACTCCACTCATTAAGTTTTCTCTTAATTTTTGGGTTAAGGTCATTGGTCCAACTGCATTAATCATTACTTCATCAAGCCATAAGTCAGGATCTAAATTTGTCTCTTCCATTTGTTCATCTTGGAATACACCAGCATTATTTAAGATTAGATCTAAAGGAATATCTTTAAGTTCGGAACAAAAAGTCTTAATACTGTTTTTACTTAATAAATCTAATTCAAGTATTTCGACATTTTTAATTTTTTTTAGCTCATCACAATTATTTAAATCTCTAACAGTTGCATAAACTGTATTAGCAATACTAGAAAAAGATTGGGCAAACATGAGTCCAATTCCACGGTTAGCACCGGTTATTAAAATATTTTTCATGTTGTTAATATACTTTAATTATATAAAAGTTATACGATGAATATTCATAGTTATTTGAAAAATATCATTTTTTATACTTATACTGCTTTTGTAATATTTATATATACAAGGCCGGTTACGATAGTGCGTCAACTAGAGTTGGCTAGTGGCCTAGATTTAGATAAAATGTTTCATTTTTTAACATTTCTTTTATTGGGTGTTTTTGCACAATTAAATAATAACATTAAAAATGAGTATACTTATGAGGTAAGTCTTGCATTAATCATTAGCTGTTTAATTGAATTTACACATTTTGTAATACCTTATAGAAATTTTGAAATTCTTGATGGTGTATTTAATATAATCGGCTGTATAACAGGTATTATAATTGTTTATTATTATAGGAAAAAAATATGAAAAAGTTATTAATTCGAAATATTTGTCAGCCACCTGACACTAATCCATATGGGACAGGTCATGGTGCATGGATTGCAAAACAAGTTGCGCATGGAGGCATATATTATTCAATGATGGTATCTGGTGGTGACGCTGTACTAGCTAATATTCAGCTTAAATATAAAAGTCCAATGCATGTAGGTAAATTTATTTGTGTTTATGGTTCCATAAAAGAAATTAAAGGTTCAAAAATGATATTTTTACTAGAAGCTAAAAGAGTTGAAAAAAATCAAAAAGAAATAATAGTTGCTGAGGGCGCTTTGGAATATGTTGCTGTTAATGAAAAAGGCAAACCTAGAAAATTTAAACCAAATCTTAAATAAAAAATAACCCCCATATTGCTATGAGGGTTATTCTGTAGTTTTAGTTCGGAGCTCCACTCATAAAGTGAAGGTTTCCAATATCTACATGATTTTGAAAACCTTCGATAATTATCGTAGGCTCCATAGTACTACTATTAGACATAGACCACCTCCTTTCAAAAATATGTTTTATTGATCGTAAACATAGATATAATCTTATAGATTCTAATTTCAATCAAGGGGAATGCACGATGGAAAATGATATATTTAGCTCAATATTTAACATGTTCTGCTTAACAACAGTTGTTTTTTTGCTTGTTACGCTTTTGCGAATGAAGTCTATTTATATTGATAAGGTCAGTGCAGGTGAAGATTATCGTCATCCCACTTTTCCACAAGGAAATAGAATCTTGCTAAATGCACAAAGAAATTTAATTAATTTATTTGAATTTCCAATATTTTTTTACGCTACGGTAACCATTATAATTGCGACTAATAATATTGATCAGACTTTCGTAGATTTGGCGTGTTATTTTTTCTATTTTAGACTTGCGCACTCTATTTATCATATTTTTGGCAATCATTTAATTTTAGGTGGTCTACCTTTACGAGCACCTTTATTTGCGGGTGCTTTTTTAGTAAATGCATACATGATCATTAGATTAAGTGGAATGCTATAAGTTGACTAACGCAACTATATATCCAATTTTATTTCTTATAATACTCACGCTAGTTGTGGGTTTTATACATACCTATGGTTCAATTAGTATGCTGATTAATGATAAGTTCTGGAAAAAAAATGGCATTCCAAGAGACCCAAAACACAAAGCACCTGAATCACTCTTGATGATAAAGAATAACTTAAAAAACTTATTTGAATTCCCAGTTATATTTTATTTTATTTCAGCTTTGGCCTATATGCAGAATATAGATGATTTATTTTTTATAATTAATTGTTGGATCTATGTATCAATACGCCTAGTACATAGTTATGCACATATCTACTTAATAGACACGACTATAAGAGGGCCAGCTTGGCTCTTTAGCCAGGTAGTGCTTTCTCTATTAGTGATCAGATTTATTATGTTGATCTAAATATCAACACCTGCTTGAAACATAGCATGTTTTAATCTTTTAGTTAACATCAGCCAAATCATATGATGATCACCCATGTAGGACCATAATGGATATTGAAAAGTTGCTGGCTTATTGTGTTCTATAAAATAATGCGCAATCCAGGCTGGACCATAACCAGCAATAAGCACCAGCGGAATCAAGTAATAATTTTGCGTAATCAATAAAAATATTAATAAAATATTAGAAAATGCAGTACCAAAGTAATGCATAAGCCGTGTTTCTTTTTTGCTGTGTTCTCTTAAATAGTGTGGAAAGAAATCTTTATATGTTGTATATCTATCTGGATTACTCATAAATAATATTACTACTTATATGAATCTTGACAATAAACTAATGTATCTCCTGGTTGCTATATTTCTTGCTTTTTTGATATATGGCAGTTTTTCACAACTTTAATTCGTATGTATAAGTTTTGGTGTGTCTTTATACCTAGATTTTTCCTATTATATTTTATAGTAGCGATAGCTATTGGCTATTACTTTTATCCTGGTGGAAATCATCTTGATTCTAGTCAAGTGGGTTATGATTTTACTAGAAATTTTTTAAGCGAATTAGGTTTTTATAAAACCCTCTCTAATGAGACAAACTTTATTTCATCATTTTTCTTTAATACAGCTATGTTTTTTAACATACTGGTGGGCATAGGATTTCTTTTTATGCCACACTTATTTAATGAAAGTAAGTATGCTTATATCTTTGCCTGGGTAGGAGCAATACTCATGTTTTTTTCTTGTTTGTTTTTTGCTCTGGTTGGTCTTAGCCCTGGAGATATCTTTTTTAAAGCTCACATTTTTTTTGTACAGGTAGCCTTTAATTTAGTTTTTTTAGCATACTTATTCATATGTTTGGCATTTTACTTTAGTCAAATTAGCAAGAAGTATATGATTGGATCAATAATATTGTTTATAATTTCTATTATTTATGCATTTCATATTGGTGATCAGCCTGTAATTGATGCGATTGAACAAAAAGAATTATTTCAGTCAACTTTTACAATGAAATATTTAATGTTAAATGCTATAAGTCAAAAACTTGTAATCGTTTCTATGAATATTTCTCTATTAATGTTTACTTATGGTTTTGATAATTTTATTAAAAGAAGAGGCTTATAATGTATAATTTTTTTACTGTAACTATTCTAAGATTTGTTCCTATTTACTTTGTAATTTCATGTTTAGTTGCTGCATATTTTTATCCAGGAGGCAACCTACTAGATCCTCAACAAGTTGGCTATTCGTTTAATCATAATTTTTTAAGTGATTTAGGTGGTTATACGTCTCGCTCAGGTGAAATTAATTTTTTATCACAATTTTTTTTTAATCTATCAATGTTTTTATTTGTTGCAGTTGGTATTGGGTTTTTATTTGTTCCAATGTTATTTAAAGATAATAAAATAAACTTTTATTCTGCAATAATTGGATCTTTCTTTTTTTTTATAGGAACGGTTTTTTTTGCTGGAGTGGGGTTGACGCCACATGACCTATATAGAAGTGAGCATATTTTCTTTGCAATAAATGCATTTAGAATATTAATGCCAGCAGGACTTATATATGTCTTTGTTTTCTTTAGAAGTTCGGTTCCTAATTTCTATGCATACTTGACGTTAGCTTTTTTCATATTCACCACTAGCTATGTTTTGTACCAATTATTTGGTGGAAGCCCATTTGATAGTATTGATGCGTTAAAACAACATGTTACAATACAAAAATTTATAGCATTTGCGAGCACCATAAATATTTTTGTACTTAGTTTTGGCTTTAAAACAAGAATTAAGTACTTAAGTATCGCTTAAAGAGAAGGAATTTTTTTCTTCCACTCATAATGATCTTCAAGTTGCTTGCTTAATCTAAGTAACAATGCCTCTGAACCATAACTTCCAACATATTGAACACCTATTGGAAGATTTTGCTCTGTCCAATAGATAGGCAAAGAAATTGAAGGTTGCCCAGTAATATTTTGAAGCATGCATCCAGGAGCAAACCAGAGACTTTTTGGTGCTAGTCCGTCTAATATTTTATTTCTTACAGAGGGAATATTAAATATCCAGCCAAGCCCAAGATTCATTATTATTCTATTAATATTAGTATCCATTTGAGAAGGTGTAATTGACCCTAATAGGGCTGGCTCACTTGTAATAACAGGCATAATAACAGCATCGTATGGCTCCATTTGTTCCTGAACATCCCTTGAGACTTTTTGTGTATAATGTCTTGCCCAAGTATAATCGCTGCCCTTAAAAGTTTTACCTAAGTAATCAAACATTCGAGTACCTACTTCAATTTCATTATTTTTATATGATCTGCCAACAAAGTCTTTTAGCTCATTAAACATTTGCGAGACATGCGAGGTCATTATAATAACAAAAGCGCGTGATAGGGTGATAGCATCATACTTAAGATTTAACTCTTCAACTTTGTGACCCAGTTTTTCACAAGCACTAGCATTAAAAAGTAAAGCTTTTGAAGCATTTTCATTTAACTCAGTTCCCTCAATATAGGTTTTGTTCACAAATCCAATTCTTAAATTTTTAGGCGGTAAATCTAAGTCTTTAGTTAATGAACCTTTTACATGATCAACTTTATAAGGATCACCAACTTCACTGCCAAATATTTCATCGTACATATACGCTGTATCCCTTACAGTACGTGAAACCACCCCAGAGTGAGTAAATCCTGCCCATTTATCACCATGCGATGGTGCAAATGAGATTTGTCCACGTGTTGGTTTAAGTCCAACTAGGCCACAACAAGCAGCAGGAATTCTTATTGACCCACCTCCATCACTGGCATGTGCAATAGGCACTGATCGTGAGGCAACGGCAGATGCTGACCCTCCACTTGAACCACCTGTAGTACGATTTAAATCCCATGGATTCTTTGTTACACCAAACTCTTTCGGCTCAGTAGTTATCATAAGTCCATACTCAGGAGCTGCAGATTTACCACATATAAGTGCACCACTTTTAATAAAGCGATCAGTTAATACGTTGTTAAAAGGTTGAACAGTATTTTTCAAATATTTACTACCTTGCATCATTGGGTAACCTGCAAGAGAAGAATCCATATCCTTAAGAAGCATTGGTACACCAGCAAAGGGTTGATTTTCTATGTCAATTTGTTTCTTAGATTCATTTGCAAATTCAAATAATTCAGTAGTAAGAAAATTTAATTTAGAGTTATTTTTAACAATCTTATCAATAGCTGAATCCAGTACGTCATGCAGAGACACCTGCTTTGTTTTCACCATTTCAGCTAAGCCAATTGCATCGTAATTAGAATATTCTTTAAATATAGTCATGAGTTAATAATTATGTTATTCGTATTACTCAAATTGTACAGATAATATTGAGTATCAGATTATGCCTGAAATTAATAAACCAAGTTTCATAAAGAAAATCCAAAGATATTTCTTAACAGGAGCTTTAGTAGCTGCGCCAATTGGTGCAACTATATATTTAACAATATTTATCGTTGAGTTTATTGCAGGACTTCTACCAACACAGTTTAATCCAAACCAATTTCTTCCATACCAAATACCAGGATTAGAATTAGTTATAGCGATTATTTTCTTTATCATTTTAGGTTCTATTACTTCGACGATATTTGGTAAAACTATTTTTGGCTACTTTGATTTATTAGTTAAAAGAATTCCGTTAGCAGGGAATATTTATACTGCCATTAAACAAATTACAGAGACCTTTTCAAAAACTGATACAGATTCTCAAAAAGTAGTTATGTTTGAATATCCAAGAAAAGGCATTAAAGCTATTGGTTTTATGACTGGTACAGCGAAAGGTGAAATTAAAGACAAGGCAGGTATAGAAATGGTTAATGTTTTTGTCCCTACAACACCAAATCCAACCTCAGGATTCTTACTTTTTGTACCAGTTGAAGATATAGTTGTTCTTGATATGAAATACGAAGATGCAATTAAGTTAATCGTATCAGCTGGAATGGTAATTCCAGAGATCAAAAATTAACCTGATTTTATATAATCTATAGCAACTTCATTTCTAAACAAATGTAGCAATGCTCTTTGGGCTTTACCTATATCTGTCTTTAACATGGGGTCATTTTTAATAATTTCTATTGATAAATCTCTTGCTTGCTCCAATATATTTTGATGAATGCTTAAATCGCTCAATCTAAAATCTGGTAGACCACTTTGTTTAGCACCCAAAGTTTCACCTGAGCCTCTAATTTTTAAATCTTCTTCTGCTATTTTAAATCCATCATTTGTTTCTTTCATTATCTTTATACGTTGCTTGGCTGAATCAGTTAAAGGCTTCTGAAAAACTAGGATACATGTAGATTCTTTTGTACCTCTGCCAACTCTACCGCGCAACTGATGCAATTGAGATAATCCAAATCTTTCACAATTTTCTATTATTATAACCGTAGCTTCTGGCACATCAATGCCAACCTCAATAACAGAAGTTGCAATTAAAATTTTCAAGTTACCATTTTTAAATTCCTGCATTATCATATTTTTTTCATCATTTTTCATTTTTCCATGAACCATCCCAACTGTATTTTTTCCATAAAATTTTTCTAGGTTTTTTAGTCGGGCAGTTACTGATTGAATTGAATTGAAATCTGATTCGTCAACAAGAGGGCATACCCAATATATTTTCTCATCATTTTTAATTTTCTTTAAAAGTGCAGCTTTAAGATTATCAACCTTATCATTGCTCATTGATTTTGTTAAAATTGGTTTTCTATTTAAAGGCATTGTAACCAACTTAGATATGTCCATGTCACCATAGGCAGCTAATTCTAATGTTCTCGGTATAGGTGTTGCCGTCATTAACAGTGTATCACATTCATCACCTGCTTTTTCACTTAACAATATTCTTTGATGTACACCAAATTTATGTTGCTCATCAATAATTAATAAGCCAACATCTTTAAAGTGTGAATCTGATTGAAATAAGGCATGTGTTCCAATAATTAAATCTGCATCATAATTTCTATTGTCTTTAATTGATCCAGTTATTAGAGAAATAGAAACATCTAATTTTTTAAGAAAACTTTTAATAGTTTCATAGTGTTGTTGAGCTAATAATTCGGTTGGTGCCATCAAAATTCCACGCTTACTATTCTCAATCACTTGTAAAAGAGCGAATAATGCAACTATGGTTTTTCCACTACCAACATCACCTTGGAGTAGTCGTAACATTTTATATTCTGAAGCAATATTATTACTTATTTCTTTAATAGATTTATTTTGATCCAACGTTAATTCAAAATCAAGACTATCAATTAATCTATCTATTAATTTATTCGTTGCTTTAAGTGAATTTCCTTTAATAAGAGTAAGTTTGTTGCGTACTAGACGTAATTTTAACTGATGTGATAAAAGCTCATCGAATGCTAGTCTACTTAAATAATTATTATCTATTTTGTTAGTATATATTTGTTTTGGCTTATGTAAATTTTCTAGTGAGTCTTTCCAACCAGTCCAATTATTTTTTTTCATAATAGCTTCAGGAATCCACTCTGGTAAAGCTGGGGACACTGATAAAGTTGAAGAAATGGAATTTCTTAATATTCTTGATGTTATACCTGCTGTTAATGGATAAACACACTCAATCTGCTTAACATTATCTAGTTCACCTATATCAACAACATATTTTGGGTGAGCCATTTGGAAAATATCATTATATGCCTCAACTTTACCACTTATTACTTTCCTGCTGTTTATTGGCAGTAATTTTTTTAAATAAATAGGCTTAGCATTAAAATAAACTATGGAAATTATACCAGTTTCATCTGAGCAATTAATCCTATATGGCATCCTTTTATTAAAGGACGGTGCATGCCTATCTACAGTTATTGTTAAAGTAACTATGGAATCTTCTTTTAAATCCTTTATTTTAGGGTTATTCCTCCTATCTATATATGAAGATGGGCTGTGTACCAATAAATCTAATAAATGATTCCCACACAATCCTTCTAATAAGGCAGCATTTTTTGGCCCAATACCTTTAATTTGTGTCAATGGTTGAAATAATGAGTATAAGATTTTAGGACGCATATGGTTAATATATTTTAAAAATTATGGATGAGATACAGATACATAGAAAAAAACTTTTATTTCGTGCGGGCCATCGTGGCAC
Organism: Pelagibacteraceae bacterium AG-422-B15; assembly: GCA_905182345.1. GTDB lineage: Bacteria > Pseudomonadota > Alphaproteobacteria > Pelagibacterales > AG-422-B15 > CACCCN01. The sequence goes on along the minus strand of CAJJBG010000011.1, from coordinate 5,403 downwards.
AAAAGAAATGGACATGCTTTTAGGTAATTTTGCTAATAAACACATCAACCTATTTGACGAAGTTGAGCTGGAGCTTTTTAATCAACTATTAGATGCTGACGATGATTTGATCTATAAATGTTTACTTGATAAAGCCACTCTGCCAGATTTTATGAATAATCGCGTATTCCAGTTATTAAAAGATTCTGCCATAAAAAAATAATGTCTTTAAATAAAATTAAAAAAGATGAATTCTCTTTAGTTATCGATAAAAATGAAGCCTTTAAATACCAAGATACAATTAATTACCTTGTCGAAAATGGATATATACGCGTATCTAACATTAGAGAGAGTGGAGAATTTTCAGTAAAAGGAGATGTTATTGATATCTTTCCTAGTGGCTATGATAGCCCGGTAAGAATTGATACTTTTGGAGATGCAATAGAAAAACTACAACTATTTAACTTAATAGATCAAAAATCAATTGAGGATATTAAGCGACTTATTGTTTATCCATTTAATGAGTTTGTATTCAATCAAAACAATAGAAAAATTAGCGCAGATAGCTTTCTTACTGATTTAAGTACTTATGATTTAAATGATTTAATTGTTCATGTGGATCACGGTATAGGTAGGTTTAAAGGTCTTCAAGCAATAGCCGTGCTTGGTTCAAATCATGACTGTGTAGAAATTCATTATCAAAATGATGATAAGCTATTTATTCCAGTAGAAAATATAGAGTTGTTAAGTAAGTACGGTGGTAAAAATGACTTTGTTATATTGGATCGTTTAGGTGCAACGCAGTGGCAATACCGCAAAGCTATTGCTAAAAATAAAATTAAAGAAATGGCTGCAGAATTAATTAAAACAGCAGCAGCTAGAGCACTTGAAACAGCGCCAAAATTTACTATTCAGGAGCCTTATTATTCAAATTTTAATGCAGAATTTCCCTTTGATGAAACAGAAGATCAAATCACAACAATAGCTGAGATTCATAGCGATTTGTTAAAAGGTACGCCTATGGATAGACTTATCTGTGGTGATGTTGGTTATGGTAAAACAGAAGTTGCGATTAGAGGTGCTTTTACAGTTGCTTTGAGTGGGCATCAGGTAGCTATTTTAGTTCCAACAACATTATTATGTCGTCAGCATTACGAGAATTTTACCAAGCGCTTTTCAAAGTCACCTATAAGAATTGCTCAACTTTCAAGGCTTGTTACTCAGCAAGAATCCAGGGAAACAATTGAAAAAGTTTCAAATGGTGATATTGATATCTTGATAGGAACACATGCAATACTTAGTGATAAAATTAAATTTAGAAAACTTGGACTCTTAATTATCGATGAAGAGCAGCATTTTGGTGTTAAGCAAAAAGAAAAATTAAAAACCCTTCGTACAGATGTACATATTCTATCTTTAACTGCAACACCAATACCAAGAACATTACAAATGTCATTAGTGGGCTTACGTGAATTATCTATAATTTCTACTGCTCCTGTAAATAGACAGTCAATCAAAACAAAAGTATTAAATTTTGATAAAAATATAATAAAAGATGCAATTGGTAACGAGTTAAAACGAAATGGACAGCTTTATTATGTTTGTCCAAGAGTTAAGCAAATTGAAGAAGTTGAAGACTTTCTTAAGTCTGAGCTACCTGGTGTTTCATATAAAATAGCGCATGGTCAGATGCCAGCAAAATCTTTAGAGTCTGTAATGGTTGACTTTTATAATCATGAATTTTCAATTTTATTATGTACGACAATAGTTGAATCTGGTCTTGATCTTAGAAATACCAACACCATGATAATACATAACTCTGATAATTTTGGTTTGTCACAGCTGTATCAACTTCGTGGAAGGATAGGTCGTTCAAATACCGAAGCATTTTGTTTTTATACAATTAAAGATTTTGAAGGCTTAACAGACAAAGCCAAGCAAAGACTCAAGCTGTTACAAAAATTAGATAGTTTGGGCTCTGGTTTCAATTTAGCTAGTCATGATTTAGATATAAGAGGCTCTGGCAACATCTTAGGTGATGATCAGTCAGGTCATATTAGAGAAATAGGACTGGAATTATATCACCGCCTATTAAAAGAGAAGGTCCAGGAGCTTCAAAATGATGGTGTTGCATATGGCTCAGAGTGGTCCCCTCAAATTAATCTTGGAATTGGTGTATTAATACCCGTAAATTATATAGGAAGTTTAAATACAAGATTAAGTTTCTATCGTAAGCTAGCATATTTAAACAATAAAACTAAGATTGAAGACATTAAAAATGAAATGATAGACACATTTGGAGATTTGCCAAACGAAGTTCATAATTTGTTTATGATAACAGAATTAAGAACACTTTGCAAAACGGCAAATATCGAAAAAATTGATTTAGGTCAAAAAGGTGGATCTATTAAGTTTAAAGCCAATAAGTTTCATAATCCTGATGGTTTAGTTGGGCTAATACAAATCAATAATAAAAATGTTAAATTACGTCCAGATCAAAGCTTAATATATATGTTTGATAATTCTAATAGAGAACATAATATTAAAAAACTAATCAACTTGATAAACCAAATAGCAAAACTTTAGATATATGGGGCCATTAACAGGATACAAAATTATTGAAGTTTCAGGTATTGGACCTGGACCATTAGCAGGAATGCTTCTTGCTGATCTAGGTGCAGAGGTAATAAGAATAGATAGGTTTGAAACAGCTATACCAGGCCCAAATGCTAAGTTTGATATAACTGGAAGAAATAAAAGTTCTATTAGATTAAATTTAAAAAATGATGAAGGCAAATCAATTTTTTTTAAATTAATTAAAGATGCTGATGCCATTATTGAAGGGTTTCGTCCAGGTGTTATGGAGAAGCTTGGTCTTGGTCCAAAAGAATGCTTAGAGATAAATCCTAGAATTGTTTTTGGTAGAATAACTGGTTGGGGGCAGGATGGTCCCTTAGCTAATTCAGCAGGGCATGATATAAACTATATAGCACTTACAGGAGTCCTTAATGCAATAGGTAGCAAAGATTCTAAGCCATCGATACCACTTAATTTAATTGGAGATTATGCGGGGGGGACTATGTTTTTATTATTTGGAATTTGTAGTGCGCTTTTATCTGCCAGTAAAACGAACAAAGGACAGGTTGTTGACGCCGCTATGATTGATGGTGTTTCAAGCTTAATGTCTATTTTCAGCGTTCTTTCTCAATCAGGAATGTGGAATCTAGAAGAGCGAGAAAACAATTTATTTGATGGGGGTTCCCATTTTTATAATACTTACGAAACAAGCGATAATAAGTTCATTTCCATCGGGTCTTTAGAGCCAAAATTTTATAACTTACTAAAAGATAAGCTTGGCATAACAGATCCTCAATTTAATAATCAAATGAGTAAAGATAATTGGCCTGAGTTAAAAATTAAAACTGCAGCTATTTTTAAAACTAAAACTCAACAACAATGGAATAAAATCTTAGAAAATACTGATATTTGTTATGCGCCTGTACTATCATTAAATGAGGCAAAAAAACATCCTCATTTAATTGAAAGAGGTAATTTTATTGAGTTAGATGGCATCACACAACCGTCACCTGCACCAAGGTTTAGCTTAACAAAGAGTGACAAGCCAAAGCCTGCGCCAGAAAAAGGACAAGATAATAATGAAATTTTAATGAATATTGGTTATAGTAGTAATGAAATTGAAGATCTTATTAAAAATAACACTATAAAATAACATGCCAACATTTGACATAGTAAGTAAGATTGATATGCAAGAAGTATCCAATGCTATTGCTAATTCAATGAAGGAAATAACACAACGTTATGACTTTAAGGGTTCAAAATCTAACTTAGAATTAAAAGATAAGGGAATTTTACTTGAAACAGAAGATGAGCTTAAAGCAAAACAAGTAATCGAAATATTAATAGGTCATTTTGTTAAACGAAGTATTGACCCAACAGTTATAAGGTTAAAAAATACCGAAAAAGCATCAGGCAATACAATAAGACAAAATTACGATTTGCTTGAAGGCATAGATCAGGCTGCTTCAAAAAAAATTATATCTGAGGTAAAAAATTCAAAAATTAAAGTTCAAGTTAAAATTCAGGGCAACGAACTAAGAGTCAGTGGTGCCAAAAGAGATGATTTACAAAAAACTATGGATATTGTTCTAGGTGTTAATTTGGAAATGCCAATTCAGTTTGTCAATCTTAGAGATTAGTAATAATGAACAATAAGTACAATATCTGGTTTCCTATTAGTATTTCATCAGTAATTGTCTTCTTTTTTTCTTATGCATTTCTTAAAAGTTCAGAGCCTTCTTTTTACTACTTGATGTACATAGGTTTAATCATTTTATCAATTTTTTTCATGTATGATGCTTGGATTAATAAGGATAATAAAAAATAAATTAATTAGGCTTTTATCTACTTTTTAATAAGACCCATTTGTTTTGCAATCATTTTATCAGCCATGCGTCTTGGTAGCATTGTTAGTAACATATTTTGAAAACGTTGTGCATCAATTCGGTAGCGTGTTTTGGTATTCTTTTTTGCTAAGATTGACATCACTCTGGCTGCTATCACTTCAGGTGATACACCAGTTTTTTCAAGGACATCAGTAAAATGAAGCATTTTTGAAAATACTTTTCGAAAGGCAGAATTGTCATATCTCTTGATCATGCCAATTTTGTCAACTTTTGTCCAAATTGGTGTTTTGACAGGACCTGGTGCAACAACCACAACATCTATACCAAATAACATTAACTCTCTGCGTAATGACTCAGAAAATCCCTCAAGACCAAATTTACTCATGTTATAAGCAGCCATAAAGGGCATGCCTAACTCTCCAGAAATTGAGCTGATATTAATAATTTTTCCAGGTTCACCATTTCGACTTTTGTCTGCTCCTAGTAAGTCCATATATGCTTGGGTACAATGAAACACTCCCAACAAATTAACATCAAATTGATATTTAAATTCTTCAGCAGTTAAGTTTTGTACTGCTCCAAAAACAGCAATGCCCGCATTATTAATTAGGCCAGCCAAAGTTTGGTTTTCAAGTAAATCTCCAACCTGTTTTACGGATGCTTTAACTGCATCTTCATTTGTAACATCAAAAAGTAAAGGTACAAAATTACTTCCAAGTTCACTCGAAACTCTTGTTGCGTCTTTATTGTTGCGAACTGAGCCAAAGACACGATAGCCATTTGCGATAAGTGTTTTTGATATTTGATAACCTATACCTGTTGATGATCCGGTAACGACAACTGACAACATAATTAAGCTCTTCTGTATATTGATTTTACAATACTTGGCGGAGAGGGTGGGATTCGAACCCACGAACGAGTCACCCCGTTGCTAGTTTTCAAGACTAGTGCTTTCGACCACTCAGCCACCTCTCCAGTATTATTGTTGAGTGATCTGAAC
>CAJJBG010000010.1 GCA_905182345.1 Pelagibacteraceae bacterium AG-422-B15 | reverse complement strand
TCCAGTAGAAGCTCCAGTAGAAGCTCCAGTAGAAGCTCCAGTAGAAGCTCCAGTAGAAGCTCCAGTAGAAGCTCCAGTAGAAGCTCCAGTAGAAGCTCCAGTAGAAGCTCCAGTAGAAACAGAAGCTGAAGAAAAATAATACTTTATTTTAAAAATGAAAAATAAAGTTGTTATTGGAGAGGTTGTTGCTCCGTCAGGTTTTAAGGGTCAATTTAAGATTAAATCTTTTACAGAAAAAAAAGATGATTTTTTTAAATATGGCCCTTTTACTATAGGCAATAAATTTATAGATATAAAATTTACAAAAATAAGAAGCTCTAAAGACATGTTTATTGTTTGTTGTGATGAAGTAAAAACAGAAGCAGAAGCCGATGGACTTAGAGATGAGGTTATTTTAATTGAAAGAAATAAGTTGCCAATAATCAGAGAAAAAGAAAAATTTTACCATCATGATCTAATTAATTTAGAAGTTTTCGATGAAATAAATAACTTTTTAGGAACAGTTATAGCAATTGATAATTATGGTTCTGATGACATTATTGAAATTAAGATGAAGAATCTGGATGAAAATATTTTAATTTCTATAAATGAAAAATTTATTAATAAAATTGATTTATCACAAAAAAAGATTTTTGTAAAAAATATTGATGGCTATAAAAATGAAAAAAATATTTAAAGCAAAAGTTATAACTTTATTTCCGGAAAATTTTCCAGGGTTATTAAGCGCTGGTGTTATTGGCAAAGCATTAAAAAATAAGCTATGGAAAATTCAAGCAATTGATATCAGACAATTTGGAGAAGGTAATCATAAGAAGGTAGACGATACAACTTCTGGTGGTGGCCCCGGTATGATCTTAAAAGCTGATGTGCTTGGAAGGGCATTAGATAAAAGTCTTAAAAGTATTAAAAATAAAAATAAAATGCCCATTGTATATCTCTCACCAAGAGGTAAGCCGCTTACACAAAAGAAAGTAAAGGCGCTTTCTAAAAATGAAGGCATTATTCTGCTGTGTGGTCGCTATGAAGGTGTCGATCAAAGAGTGCTAGATAAGTACAAAATTGAAGAAATAAGCCTAGGTGACTTTATATTAGCTGGGGGTGAGATAGCCGCGCAAGCAACTTTAGAGGCAATTATAAGATTAATTCCAGGTGTTCTAGGCGACAGTGATTCTTTAAAAAATGAGTCATTCACCTCTGATTTATTGGAATTCCCACAATATACCAGACCTAGATTGTGGAAAAACATTGAAATTCCTAGTGTTTTGAGTACTGGAAACCATAAAAACATTGATCAGTGGAGAAAAGATATGTCTCAAAAATTAACAAAAAAAAATCGACCAGATTTGTGGGAAAAATACAAAAAAAAACAAGACATTAAATAAATAAAGTATTAAAACACCCCATCGGAGAAAACCATGAATATTATTGAAGATTTCGAAAATTCACAGATCAAAGGGTTGATCAAAAATAAAAAAGTAGCCCAATTTCATCCTGGAGATACAGTGCGTGTAAATGTTAAAGTACGTGAAGGCGCTAGGGAAAGAATTCAGGCCTTTGAAGGTGTATGTATTGCTAAGAGAAATCGTGGATTAAGCTCTACCTTTACTGTTAGAAAAATTTCATTTGGTGAAGGTGTTGAAAGAATATTTCCAATATTTAGTCCATCTGTAGATTCAGTTGTGCTAGTTAGAAGTGGCTCAGTGAGAAGAGCCAAGCTATATTATTTAAGAGAACTTACTGGTAAAAAAGCCAGAATTGTAGAACGGATTAGAGCTAAACAACCAGATCTAGCTAGTCAATTTACATATGAAGAAGAAATAGAATATTTAGAAGAAACGCCGGCTGAAGAAAATGCTTCCGAAAAAAAAGTAGCAGGCGAAGCCGATGCTTCAAATGAAAGTTCAGCTCAAGATGAGCCTGCTCAAGAAACTACTGAAGAAAAATCTAAAGATCAGTAATTTTTCTAATGTTAAATAATATTTTAACATCCATATTATTAATATGACAAATAAAAAAACCATTTATGATAAAATATGGGATAGCCATATTGTTTCAGCAAATGAAGATGGAACTACAATTATCTATATAGATCGACATCTTGTTCATGAAGTAACAAGCCCACAAGCATTTGAAGGTCTAAGATTATCTGGTAGAAAAGTAAGACGACCAGAATCTACATTGGCTACAGCAGATCATAATGTACCAACGAAAGACAGAGAAAAAGGTATAGCTGATCCAGATTCAAAATTACAAGTTGAAACATTAGAAAAAAATGCAAAAGAAAATGATATTACATATTTGCCTATGTCAGATAAGCGTCAAGGCATTGTACATATTGTTGGGCCTGAGCAAGGATTTACACAACCAGGTATGACTATTGTATGTGGAGATAGTCACACTTCAACTCACGGTGCTTTTGGAGCCTTAGCTTGGGGAATTGGAACTTCTGAAGTTGAACATACTTTAGCAACACAAACACTGATTCAAACAAAAGCTAAAAATATGTGCATTAAAATCTTAGGCAATGTAATTCCAGGAGTAACTGCAAAGGATATAGTTTTAGCAATCATTAAAAAAATAGGTACCGCTGGAGGGACTGGCTATGTAATTGAATATACCGGTGAAGCCATTAGAAATCTTTCTATCGAGGGAAGAATGACTGTATGTAATATGTCTATTGAAGCAGGAGCAAGAGCTGGATTAATTAGTCCTGATGAAAAAACTTTTGAATATTTAAAAGGCAGACCAATGGCTCCAGCAGAAAAAGACTTTGATGCAGCAGTTAAATATTGGAAATCTTTGGCTACGGATGATGGAGCGGATTATGATGAGACAGTTGAAATTGACGCAGGTGAAATCATACCGCAGATAACTTGGGGAACGAGTCCTGAAGATGTAGTATCAATTGACGGATTTGTACCTGATCCTAAAAATGAAACTAATCCAGATAAGAAAAAATCCATAGAAAGATCATTAGATTATATGGGGTTAAAGGCAAATACTCCGGTCAATCAAATAAAAGTAGATAAAGTTTTTATTGGTTCATGCACTAACGGCCGAATAGAAGATCTTCGTGCCGTAGCTGTAATTGCTAAAGGTCGAAAGGTTGCTGATACTGTTCATGCAATGATTGTTCCGGGATCAGGCTTAGTAAAAGAACAAGCAGAAAAAGAAGGCTTAGATAAAATATTTATTGAAGCAGGCTTTGATTGGCGAGACCCAGGCTGTTCAATGTGTTTAGCAATGAATGCAGATAAACTTAAACCACAAGAAAGATGTGCATCTACATCAAATAGAAATTTTGAAGGTCGACAAGGTAGAGGTGGAAGAACACACTTAATGAGTCCACAGATGGCTGCTGCAGCTGCTATTACAGGAACATTAACTGATTTTAGAGATCTATAAATGGAAAAATTTAATAAACTTAATGGCCATGCAATACCCTTGCCAATAATGAATGTTGATACAGACATGATTATTCCAAAACAGTTTTTAAAAACAATTAAGCGAACAGGTTTAGGGCAATTTTTATTTTTTGAATTAAGGTATGATCAAAATGACAAAGAAATTAGTTCATTTGCTTTAAATCAAGATCAATACAAAGGTGCCAGCATACTCATTGCGGGAAAAAACTTTGGATGTGGATCATCAAGAGAACATGCGCCATGGTCTATATCTGATTATGGAATTAAGTGCATTATTGCACCAAGTTATGCTGATATTTTTTATAACAATTGTTTTAAAAATGGAATTTTACCAATTATCCTTGATGAAAAAATAGTAACTAAGTTGCAGGAAGCTTCAGAAAATACTCTTAATTTCTCAATTGATTTGGAAAAACAAACCATCTCTTTTGTCGAAAATAATGAACAAAAAGAAATCAGTTTTGATATTGATGCGGCAAAAAAAAATTGTCTGCTAGAAGGTCTTGATGATATCGCACTTACTTTAAATAAGGTCAGTGCAATAAATGATTTTGAAGATGGCCAAGAAAAACACACTCCCTGGCTATATGGAAATAAAATATAATGAGTAAAGTTTTTAAAATATTAATACTGCCTGGTGATGGTATTGGACCTGAAGTAATGGCAGAAGTATCAAAACTTATGCAGGCTGTCGAAAAGTCAAGTGGCGTAAAATTTGAAACTACCTTTGATGATATAGGTGGGGCTGCATATGAACGTTACGGTTCTCCTCTGGATAAGACAACATTAGATACTGCAAAACAATCACATGCTGTTTTGTTGGGTGCTGTTGGTGGAGAGAAATGGGATAATTTAGAATTTTCTTTAAAGCCAGAACAAGGCTTACTTCGAATTAGAAAAGAATTAGAATTATTTGCAAATTTAAGACCTGCAATGTGCTTTGAATCTATGGTTGATGCGTCTTCCTTAAAACCTGAATTAGTTGCAGGCTTAGATATTATGATTGTTCGAGAATTAACTGGTGGAATTTATTTTGGTAACCCACGTGGTATTGAAACACTAGCTGATGGGACAAGACAAGGTGTTAATACTCAAACTTATAATACAAAAGAAATTCAGCGAGTTGCAAGAGTTGCATTTGAGCTTGCGAGAAAAAGAGATAATAGAGTTGTATCCTGTGAAAAATCTAATGTAATGGAATCAGGAATATTATGGAGAGAAGAAGTTACAGCAATTCATAATAATGAATATAAAGATGTAGAGCTAGCTCACATGTACGCAGACAATTGTGCTATGCAATTAGTAAGAAATCCAAAGCAATTTGATGTTATTGTAACAGATAATTTATTTGGAGATATTTTATCAGACGAAGCCTCAATGCTAACTGGCTCACTAGGCATGCTGCCTTCGGCCTCATTGGGTGAAATAGATGAAAATAATTTTAGAAAAGCTTTGTATGAACCTGTGCATGGCTCAGCACCAGATATTGCCGGTCAAGGCATTGCTAATCCTATTGCTTGTATTTTAAGTTTTGCAATGTGTTTAAAATATTCATTTGAAATGAACGATCAGGCAGAAAAAATAAGCCAAGCAGTGAATGATGTTTTGGCAGCAGGACATAGAACAAAAGATTTAATAGGTAATAGCGAGATAAATTTATCAACTCAAGAAATGGGTGATAAGATTATAGATACATTTATTAAACTAGGATAATTATGAGTATAAATATTGGTATAGTTGGAGCTACAGGAAATGTTGGAAGAGAAATGCTCTCAATACTTTGTGAAAGAGGATTTGATAAAAAAAATATTTTTCCAATCGCTTCAAGTAGAAGTGAAGGTATGAAAGTTTCATACGGCAATGATGAAATATCTGTTGAGTCATTAGAAAAGTTTGATTTAAATAAAATTCAAGTTGCACTATTTTCAGCTGGGAGTGAGATCTCTAAAGATTGGGCGCCAAAGTTTGCAAAAGCAGGATGTGTTGTTATAGATAATTCAAGTCATTTTAGAATGGATCCTGATGTTCCATTAATAATTCCCGAAGTAAATGAGGAAGCTTTGGCTGATTATAAAAAGAAGAATATAATTGCTAATCCAAATTGTTCTACGGCACAACTATTGGTAGCTTTAAAACCCTTACATGACATTAATAAAATAAAACGTGTTGTTGTCTCGACGTACCAATCTGTTTCAGGTGCAGGTAAAGATGGAATGGATGAGCTGTTTAATCAGTCCCGTAAGTTTTTTGCAAACGACGTGTTGGATAATGTGAAGTTTACCAAACGTATTGCCTTTAATGTTATTCCACATATTGATAAATTTATGGATGATGGTTATACAAAAGAAGAACTAAAGATGAAACAAGAAACACATAAAATACTTGATCCAAATATTAAATTCACAGCAACTTGTGTTCGTGTTCCAGTTTTTATTGGCCATTCAGAGGCAGTTAATATTGAGTTTGAGAATAAGATTACTGTTGCAGATGCCTATGCAGCATTTAAATCAGCACCAGGCTGTACAGTGTTAGATGAACACAAAGATGGTGGCTACGTTACACCAATTGAGTGTGCTGGAAATGATGATACATATATATCACGTGTTCGAGAGGATACTTCTGTAGAAAATGGACTTTCTATTTGGGTAGTATCTGATAATTTAAGAAAAGGTGCTGCATTAAACACAGTACAAATACTTGAGTTATTGAAAGAAAAATACTTAAACTAATGGACGAAATTCTTCACCGACCTAGACGGAGCGTATTGTATGTTCCAGGCTCAAATGAAAAAGCATTAAGCAAACTTGCTAGCTTAGAAGCTGATGCAGTTATTTATGATTTAGAAGATGCCGTTGTACCTATTTTAAAAGATCATGCAAGATCAATTATTATTGATTTAGTAAACTCTAATCAGCATCATAAAAAAGAACAAATAGTCAGAATTAATTCTGATGAGAATGAGTATGGTAAAAAAGATTACGAAATTTTAGAAAAATGCGAACCGGATGCGATACTCATACCAAAAGTAAATCACCGAGATGATATTTTAAAATACGTTCCATATTTAAAAAATAAAAAAACCATGCTTTGGGCAATGATGGAAACACCACATGCAATTATAAATGCTTACGATATTGCCGCATGTTCAGAAAAGCTAAATTGTTTTGTTATGGGCACTAACGACTTGTCTAAAGAACTTGATTTAAATGATTTAATGCGACGTACAGGTCTTGAAACAAGTATTTTAACCTGCCTTATTGCCACTAAAGCAAACAAACTATCAATTATTGATGGTGTTTTTAATGCTTTCAAAGACGCCGCTGGGTTTGAAGAGGAATGCAGGTATGGTAATGGTCTAGGCCTTGATGGTAAAACTTTAATCCATCCTTCACAAATTGAACCGTGTAATCGAAATTATTCACCGAGTGACGAACAAATAGCACAAGCTGAAAAAATGGTGACAGCCTATGAAAATGCTCGCAAGGAAAATCCTGAAGTTGGTGTTATAGTAATTGATGGAAAACAAATTGAAGAATTACATGTTATACATGCAAGAAAATTAGTAGCTTTTAAAGCATTGTTAGGAAAATAAATCTATGACATTAAAATCTAAAAATAATATTGGTAATTTTTTTGAAGATTTTACAATTAATCAAACCATAGAACACGCAACCCCAAGAACGATAACACATGGTGATGCATCTCTTTACACGGCTTTATATGGCTCAAGGTTTGCACTACATTCTTCCAATGAATTTGCAAAAGAACTTTATTTAGAACGCGCACCAATTGATGATTTTCTTTTATTTAATATAGCCTTTGGCAAGACAGTTCCGGACATTTCTTTAAATGCATTAGCTAATTTAGGCTATGCAGACTGTAAATTTTTAGCCCCTATCTACACTGGAGATACTATTAAATCGGTTTCACATGTAATAGGCTTAAAAGAGAATTCAAATGGTGAAACTGGTGTTGTTTATGTTAATTCAATCAGCTCCAATCAAAACAATGAGGTAGTGCTTGATTTTAAACGCTGGGTAATGATTAAGAAAAAAACTAAAGGTATTACTAGTACAGAGACAGTTCTGCCTAATCTGCCGACCGAACTATCCAAAGATGAAGTTAAGAGGATTGCTTTGTCTTATAACTTTAATGTAAATAATTTTAATTTTATTGATTCAGGATCAACTGCAACTTTTGATGATTATAGTATTGGAGAAAAAATAGATCATATCGATGGTATTACAGTTGAGGAAGCCGAACATATGCTTGCAACGAAACTTTACCAAAATACTTCTAAGGTTCATTTTAACCAATTTTATGAAAAGGAAGGCAGGTTTGGAAAGCGTATTGTGTATGGAGGGCATGTTATTAGTTTGGCCCGATCATTGTCTTTTAATGGATTAGCCAATTGTTTTAAAGTCATTGGTATTAATGGTGGTGCTCATGCCTCGCCATGCTTTGCAGGAAAAACAGTTTTTGCCTGGAGTGAGATTATTGATACATTAGAAATCAATGAAACTATGGGAGCATTAAGAATTAGAAGCAATGGTATTGCAGACGCTTCTGCTGAAAAGTTTCAACACCAAGATTCAGATGGAAAATTTGATAAAAATGTTCTTTTAAGCCTTGATTATTGGGCCTTGATTCCTAGAAAAAAGTAATACATAAGATGTATAGATACATATATAATGTATATTATCTATAAATCTGAATTTTTTATGAATAATCCGCTTTCTCCTCACCTACAAATTTACCGTTGGCAGATAACTTCTGTGCTATCGATTTTGCATAGAATTACTGGAGTTGTTCTTTCTTTGGGTACGATCATTCTATCAGTTTGGCTTCTGTGTCTTGGACTAGGTGAAACATACTTTAATTTTTTTAACCATCTAATATCAAGTTTTATTGGGCGTACTATTATGATTGGCTATACTTGGGCTGTTTGTTTTCACACTTTAAATGGCATTAGACACTTGGGATGGGATTATGGTTATGGATTAGAACTTATAGCTGTTAAAATTACCGGCTGGACTGTGATTTTAAGTTCATTAGTAATGACAACAATTATTTGGTTTTTATCGGTATTATAGAATTATGAGTAACTCAGGCAGAAAAAAATGGATAGCTCAAAAATATAGCTCAATCGCCCTAATTCCCTTGATTGCTTATTTTTTATTAAAAATTCTTCAACTATCATCTATGAACTATGAACAAATTATTACCGAAACAGGGACTATTTGGTTCTTAGTGTTGGTATTGATTTTCACCATAATTGGTTTATTTCATATGAGACTAGGGCTTCACGAGATAATTGAAGACTATGTGCAGAATGAGATAATGAAAAATATTTCTTTTACTGGCATTAATATATTTTTTATTGCCATATTAGGACTTGTTTCTGTCTCAGTATTATTAATTTTTTTAAACTAAAGTATGGCCTACGAAATAGAATATCATGATTACGACGTAGTAGTAGTTGGTGCTGGAGGTTCTGGCCTTAGAGCTGCTGTTGGTGCGGTAGAGAATGGTTACAAAACTGCATGCATATCAAAAGTATTTCCAACTCGAAGTCATACGGTTGCCGCGCAAGGTGGTATTTCAGCAGCTTTGGGAAATATGGGAGAAGATGATTGGCGTTGGCATATGTATGACACCGTTAAAGGCGCTGACTGGCTTGGTGACCAAGATGCAATTGAGTATCTTTGTAAGAATGCGCCTAAAGCAGTTTTAGAGCTTGAGAATTATGGAGTGCCATTTAGTCGAACTGAGGATGGTAAAATTTATCAAAGAGCTTTTGGTGGAATGACTAAAAATTATGGCGAAGGTACCGCACAAAGAACTTGTGCCGCTGCTGACCGAACTGGTCATGCAATTATTCATACCTTATATGGTCAGTCGCTTAAGCATGATTGTGATTTTTATATTGAGTATTTTGTTTTGGACTTACTTATGGTTGATGGTGAGTGTCGCGGTGTTGTGGCTTGGTGCCTAGAAGATGGTAAGCTGCATGTCTTTAATTCTAAAAAGACAATCTTAGCAACCGGTGGCTATGGTCGAGTTTATTTTTCTGCAACTTCAGCACACACATGTACAGGCGATGGTAATGCAATGGTACTAAGAGCAGGCCTCCCATTACAAGATATGGAATTTGTTCAATTTCATCCAACTGGAATATATGGTGTCGGCTGTTTAATTACAGAAGGTGCGCGCGGTGAAGGTGGTTACTTAGTTAATAGTGAGGGTGAGCGTTTTATGGAGCGATATGCACCATCTGCAAAAGACCTAGCTTCACGAGACGTAGTCTCTAGATCTATAACTAAAGAAATTATTGCTGGTAGAGGTGTTGGAAAAGAAAAAGACCACGTGCTCTTACATTTGGATCATTTGGATGCAAAAGTTTTGGAAGAACGCTTGCCGGGAATATCAGAATCGGCAAAAATTTTTGCTGATGTTGATGTTACCAAGCAACCAATACCTATTATTCCAACTGTACATTATAATATGGGTGGTATTCCAACTAACTTCCATGGTGAAGTTATGACTTTAATTAATGGAGAAGAAACTCCTGTCGTAGGCTTAATGGCAGTTGGCGAAGCTGCTTGTGTAAGTGTGCATGGTGCGAATAGACTTGGATCAAATTCATTAATTGATTTAGTTGTTTTTGGAAAAGCTGCTGCTGATCGTATTAATGACACTCTTAAAAAGGGTGAAATTAATAAAGAGATACCACAAAACACTGTAGATGAAGTTGTGGCTCGGTTCGATACAACTAGAAATGCTAATGGTGCTAATCCTACAGCTGAACTCAGAAATAAAATGCAAAAAATTATGCAAAATCACTGTGCAGTTTTTAGAGATGAAGCAATTATGTCAGAAGGTAAAAAATTAATTGAAGAAACTTGGCTACAAGCATCTGACATCAGTGTGAAAGATAAGTCATTAATTTGGAATACAGATTTACTAGAAACATTAGAATTTCAAAATTTAATTTCCCAAGCAGTAGTTACTATGACATCCGCCTACAATAGAAAAGAGAGTCGAGGTGCACATGCGCGAGATGACTTCGAAGATCGTGACGACAAGAATTGGATGGTTCATACGCTTGCATGGGCAAACAATAGCCAATGTACATTAGATTATCGACCAGTCCACACCTACACATTATCTAATGAAGTTAAATATATAGAACCAAAAGCACGAGTGTACTAATGGTTCAATTTAATTTACCAGATAATTCAAAGCTAGTTGAAGGCGATCATTATAAATCAGATTCAGAGTCAGCTAGCGTTAAAAGCTTTAGAATTTACCGTTGGTCACCAGATGATGAAAAAAACCCACGTGTTGACACCTATGAAGTTGACATGGATAACTGTGGTCCGATGGTCTTAGATGCTGTGATGAAAATTAAGAATGAGGTTGATCCAACTTTAACCTTTAGAAGATCTTGTCGTGAAGGTATTTGTGGTTCATGTGCTATGAATATTGATGGCACAAATACATTAGCTTGTACAAAGCCAATTAAAGATGTGAAGGGAGATGTAGCAATCTATCCATTGCCGCATATGCCAGTTATTAAAGATTTAGTTACAAATCTTAAAAACTTATATAAGCAGCTAGAATCAATTAAGCCATGGCTACATATTACAAAGAAACAAGATAATGATGGCATTGAGAACATACAAACCAAAGCAGAACGAGCCAAGTTGGATGGTTTATATGAATGTATTCTTTGTGCATGCTGTTCCGCAGCTTGCCCAAGCTATTGGTGGAATAGTGACAAATATTTAGGACCAGCTGTATTATTACAGTCCTATCGTTGGCTACAAGATAGTCGAGATGAAGCAAGAAGTGAGCGCCTTAAAGAGCTAGACGATACATTTAAAGTTTATCGCTGTCATACTATTATGAACTGCACCCAAACTTGTCCCAAAGGTTTAAATCCAGCTAAAGCTATTGCTGGAATTAAAACGATGATTGCTGAAAACCGTTCCTAGAATAGCAAAAAGCTAGGCTATTTTTTAAAAACTACCTTTTAATCTTCGTTTTATTTATTTTTTGAAAATTTTAAGTATTAAAATACTAAAATCTGCGCAAAAACTGAAAAGAACGTTAGCACTATAACTACAGTGTAAAGTTGCAAAAATTTCATGTTAGCCTGGTCTTTCTAAAAATTAGACGAGTGCTAAAATATTTTTTACGGGGGAGTAAATTAGCTAGCACTCGCTTACGTGTTATATAACTAATACGCACTAACAAGTCTCCTAATTTTATTTAGTTATTAATGCCATTCTGTCAGGCATATTTAAAAAACTCTTGGTGATTTTATTTAGAATTTTTTTTCTATTTTTACAACAAAACTTCCACCATGCTCACTGATAGTCGTATATTGTATCCTATGATTATTCTCTGCCCAAAAAGGAAACTCTCTTCTTATTGAGCCACTCTTTCCTGTAATGATTTCAACCTTTTTTAGATTATTTATATATGCCTCATTAATGAACTCTTGGCATTTCTGATATGCTTCTTCTAAAGTTTTATCATGTAGGTCTAATTTAAGCATTGTTAACTCTGGCTTTGTGTTTATAACAAATATCAATTATAATAATTAGTATTAATATCTAATAAATATGAAAAAAATAAATCATTTTATAGGTGGAGTAGAGTATATCAGCAAGTCGGATAGATTTGGAGATGTTTTTAACCCAGCTGTCGGTGAAAAAATTGCAGATGTTAGCCTTGCTAATGGAGATGATGTCCAAACTGCAATTTCATCAGCAAAATCAGCTTTTAATTCTTGGTCTAAAACCCCAGTATTAACCAGATCTAGAGTCATGTTTAAATTTAAAGAACTCTTGCTTCGTGATATGGATAAACTTGCTGCTCAAGTAACCGAAGAACATGGTAAAATTTTAAGTGATGCCGCTGGATCTGTTACTAGAGGCATGGAAGTAGTTGAATTTATGTCTGGTGCCCCTCATTTACTTAAAGGTGAATTTTCAGAAAATGTTGGAACAAATATTGATAGTTGGAGTATGCGACAACCCTTAGGAATTTGTGTTGGTATAACGCCTTTTAATTTCCCTGCAATGGTTCCAATGTGGATGTTCGTTGTTGCTATAGCTTGTGGTAATTGTTTTATTTTAAAGCCCTCAGAAAAAGATCCTTCATTGCTAATCACATTAGGAAAGCTTTTAAAAGAAGCAGGCCTTCCAGATGGTGTCTTTAATGTAATTAATGGTGATAAAGAAGCGGTAGATAATTTAATTACCCATCCTGATGTTGCGGCAGTAAGCTTTGTTGGTTCAACTCCTGTAGCAGAATATATTTATCACACAGCATCAAAGTATAATAAGCGAGTTCAAGCTTTAGGTGGCGCAAAAAATCATATGATTATTATGCCTGACGCAGATTTAGACCAAGTAGCGGATGGCTTAATGGGTGCCGGTTATGGTTCTGCCGGTGAGCGATGTATGGCTTTATCGGTTGCAGTAGCTGTAGGTGGTATTGGTGATGCGTTAATAGAAAAACTTAAACCAAGAGTTCAGTCGCTTAAAGTTGGCCCAGGTAATGATCCAGAAGTAGAAATGGGACCACTTATTAGTAAGGCTCATCTGTCTAAAGTAAAAGGCTATGTGGACTCGGGCGTAAAAGCTGGAGCATCATTAGTTGTGGATGGCAGAGACATAGCATTACAAGGCTATGAAAATGGATACTTTATTGGTGGATGCCTTTTTGACAACGTAACAAAAGATATGCAAATATATAAAGAAGAGATATTTGGTCCAGTATTATCGGTAGTTAGAACGGATACTTTTGATAGTGCTTTAAAATTAGTTAATGATCATGAGTTTGGTAATGGTGTAACAATTTATACTCGAGATGGCGATACTGCTCGAGCATTTAGTAATCAATGTCAAATTGGAATGGTTGGTATTAATGTTCCAATTCCAGTTCCGATGGCATTCCATAGCTTTGGAGGCTGGAAGCGCTCTTTGTTTGGTGATCATGCTATGCATGGAATGGAGGGGATTAGATTCTTTACTAGACTAAAAACAGTCACCTCTCGCTGGCCAGATGGTATTAGAAGTGGCGCTGAGTTTATTATGCCCACAATGAAATAGTGTGTATTAAATAATTTATTCTTCACTTGATTTTCATCTTTTTCTAGGTAATTTACGGCTATAAACATTCTTACGCTTATGAAAAAATCAAAGATCTCACTTATTGGCTCAGGACAAATAGGCGGCACATTAGCTCATTTAATTGCGATGAAAGAACTGGGAGATGTTGTATTATTTGATGTTGCAGAGGGTATTGCAAAAGGTAAAGCTCTAGATTTATCACAATCAACTGCAGTTGATGGTTTGGATGTTAAAATCACAGGAACAAGCAACTATGAGGATACTAAAGATTCTGATGTTATTATTATAACAGCAGGTGTTCCTAGAAAACCAGGCATGACGCGTGATGACTTGCTTGGGACTAATCTAAGTATTATTAAACAAGTTGCTGATGGTATTAAAGATACCTCTCCTAATGCTTTTGTAATCTGTATTACAAATCCTCTAGATGTTATTGTTATGGCCTTACAAAAGTACTCTGGCTTACCTAAGAATAAAGTTATTGGAATGGCAGGCGTGCTAGATACTTCAAGATTTAAATACTTTCTATCAGAAGAATTAAATGTTTCAATTAAAGAAGTCGATTCCTTTGTGTTAGGTGGCCACGGTGATACTATGGTGCCTGTTCCAAATAGAACCACAGTTTCAGAAAAACCACTTATGGATTTTATTAAAGATGGTTCTTTATCAGCAGAGAAATTAGAGCAGATTATTGATAGAACTAGAAAAGGCGGTGCAGAAGTTGTAGGTCTATTAAAAACCGGATCAGCATTTTATGGGCCAGCAGCAGCAGGAGTTGAGATGGCTGAATCGTATCTTAAAGATTTAAATAAAACATTGCCTTGTGCAGCTCACCTTGATGGACAGTATGGCATCAGTGATCTTTATGTAGGAGTGCCGGTTGTTATAGGTGCGAATGGAATTAAAGAAGTAATTGAATTAGAATTAGATTCAGAAGAAAAAAAACATTTTGATATATCTATTGAGGCGGTTAAAGAGTTATTCGATGCCGCTAGAAATATAGATCCTTCTCTTAAGTAGCATTATGAATATTCACGAATATCAGGCTAAAGAAATATTTAAAGAATATAATATTCCAGTATCAACTGGCTCTGTTGCATTTTCAGCAGATGAAATAGAATCAACTGTAAATAAGGTTGCAGGACCAACTTGGGTGGTAAAAGCACAAATTCATGCTGGTGGGCGTGGTAAAGGTGGTGGCGTTAAGGTTGTTTTTTCTATTGAGGACGCAATAGCGGAGGCTAAAAAAATGTTTGGAATGACCTTGATAACTCCACAAACTGGGCCAGAAGGAAAATTAGTTCAACGACTATATATAGAAAATGGTTCTGATATTAAAAAAGAGCTTTATTTGTCATGTTTAGTTGATCGATCAACAAGTAAAATTGCATTTATTGTTTCTAAAATGGGTGGAATGGATATTGAAAAAGTTGCAGAAGAGACACCCGAAGAAATTACTACAGTATTTATAGAGCCAAGCCATGGCGTAACAGACGATAATATTTCTACAATTGCCAATGCATTAGGACTTTCTAATTCTATGGTAGGTCAATTAGATGGATTGATTAAAAATTTATATAAATTTTTTGAGGAAAAAGATGCAAGTCTATTGGAAATAAATCCACTAATAATAACCAATGAAGACAAACTTATCTGTTTAGATGCAAAAGTAGATTTTGACGATAATGCCTTGTATAGGCACCCTGAGATTGAAGAACTAAGAGATCCTAATGAGGAAGATAAGTATGAACTTGAAGCCGCAAAACACGATTTAGCTTATATTAAGTTAGACGGTAGTATTGGTTGTATGGTGAATGGGGCAGGTCTTGCAATGGCTAGTCTAGATATTATTAAACTTTATGGTGGTGAGCCAGCTAACTTTTTAGATGTTGGTGGTGGTGCCTCAAAAGAAAAAGTAACAAGCGCTTTTAAAATAATATTATCTGATCCCGGTGTAAAAGGGATTCTTGTTAATATATTTGGTGGAATTATGAGATGTGATATTATTGCTGATGGTATCGTAGCTGCGGCAAAAGAACTTAATATTACAGTTCCACTAGTAGTAAGATTAGAAGGTACAAATGTTCAAGAAGGAAAAGATATTCTAAATAATTCAGGAATTGATATTGTTTCTGCAGCAGACTTAGATGATGCTGCTAAAAAAATTGTGGAACTAGTATAATGTCAATAATTGTAGATAAAAATACTAAAGTAATATGCCAAGGCTTTACTGGTGCACAAGGAACATTTCATTCAGAACAGGCATTAAAATACGGAACACAATTACTAGGGGGCGTTACTCCTAAAAAAGGTGGAACTTCTCATCTAGGCCTACCAGTATTTAACTCTGTTCAAGAAGCTAAAGAAAAAACACATGCTAATGCTTCGGTAATTTATGTTCCACCAGTTTTTGCTGCTAATGCAATTGTTGAAGCAATTGAAAGTGAGATTGAACTAATCGTATGTATTACAGAAGGTATTCCAGTTTTAGATATGATGAAAGTGAAAGATAAACTTAAAAATTCTAAATCAAGATTATTGGGACCAAATTGCCCAGGAATTATAACTCCAGATGAATGTAAGATTGGGATTATGCCAGCACATATTCATAAAAAAGGAAATGTTGGAATTGTCTCTAGATCTGGAACTTTGACATATGAAGCAGTTTTCCAAACAACAATGGCAGGTATGGGCCAGTCGACATGTGTTGGCATAGGAGGAGATCCTATTAATGGAACAAACTTTATAGATTGTCTTGATTTATTCTTACAAGATGAAGAAACAGAATCAATAATTATGATTGGTGAAATTGGAGGCTCTGCAGAAGAAGAAGCCGCAGAATTTATCAAACAACACAAGATTAAAAAACCTACAGTAGGGTTCATAGCGGGTATTTCAGCTCCTCCAGGGCGTCGCATGGGACATGCTGGCGCAATTGTTGCAGGTGGAAAAGGTGGAGCTCAAGATAAAATTGAAGCTATGCGTAGTGCTGGAGTTCATATTTCTAATTCTCCAGCTGCACTAGGCGCAACATTACTTGAAGTACTTAAAAATTAATTATTTTCTATAGGTTTTATTCAGCCTAAAATGAAATATATTAAATAACCAAATGGCCAAATTACCAGATAATGCAATATTTGAGAAAACCTCATTCCTACACGGGACCAATAGTGCATATATTGAACAGATGTATGAACGATATCTAGAGAATCCTATAGATATTCCAGCAGATTGGCAAAATTTTTTTTCAGGAATAAGCAACAACTCAAAAGATAGTAATCAAGGTGCTAGCTGGTCAAAATATAATAAGCTAGAAGTTAATAATGGTGATTTAGTTTCAGCAATAGATGGAAACTGGCCACAGGAAGTAAAATCTTTTCAAACGGAAGTTCAGGCGCATGAGCCTAGAAATGAAAAAAATAACGAAATGGCACGAGGGGCAACTCTAGATTCTATACGTGCAATAATGATGATACGAGCTTACCGCATTAGAGGTCATCTAAAAGCTAATTTAGATCCATTGGGTTTAGTTGAAAAACAAGATCATGTAGAACTAAGGCCAGAAACATATGGCTTTAGCTCTAATGATACGAGTCGAAAAATATTTCTTGATCATGTTTTAGGCCTTGAATTTGCAACTCTTAAAGAAATTTTAGAAATATTAAATCGCACTTATTGCTCGACTGTAGGTATAGAGTTTATGCATATCAGTAATCCTGAAGAAAAAAGCTGGTTACAACAAAGAATTGAAGGAAAAGATAAAGAAATAACTTTTACTGATTTAGGTAAAGAATTTATTTTAAAAAAATTAATTGAAGCTGAGGGGTTTGAAAAATATCTACATAAAAAATTCGTAGGAACAAAGAGATTTGGCCTAGATGGAGCTGAAACAGTTATTCCAGCAATGGAGCAAATTATAAAAAAGGGTGGTCAACTAGGAGTTTCTGAAATTGTTATAGGTATGCCGCACCGAGGACGTTTAGGTGTTCTGGCTTCAGTAATGGGAAAGACCTATAGAGAAATCTTTCATGAATTTGCTGGAGGATCAATTACACCAGAGGATGTTGTCGGTTCAGGTGATGTTAAATACCACCTAGGAACTTCTTCTGATCGAATCTTTGATGACAATAAAGTTCATATATCTCTTACTGCAAACCCTTCTCACTTAGAAGCTGTAGATCCCGTAGTCTTGGGTCGTGTTCGCGCTAAGCAAGCACACTTAAGAACTGATAAAGGAAAATCTAGAGAAGAATCTTTTAATGCTGTAATGCCTATATTGTTGCATGGAGATGCAGCCTTTGCGGGTCAAGGAATTGTTGCAGAGTGTTTTGCACTATCAGGTTTAAGGGGTCACAAAACAGGCGGCACTATACACATCATAGTGAACAATCAAATTGGCTTTACTACCAGCCCAGGCTTCGCAAGATCTTCTCCGTACCCATCTGAT
Organism: Pelagibacteraceae bacterium AG-422-B15; assembly: GCA_905182345.1. Taxonomy (GTDB): domain Bacteria; phylum Pseudomonadota; class Alphaproteobacteria; order Pelagibacterales; family AG-422-B15; genus CACCCN01. The sequence goes on along the minus strand of CAJJBG010000010.1, from coordinate 7,688 downwards.
GTAGCTAAATTTATTGATGCTCCTGTCCTTCATGTTAATGGAGATGATTGTGAAGCTGTAATCTATGCAGCCCGCGTTGCTACAGAGTATAGACAAAAGTTTAATAAAGATGTTGTTATTGATGTCTTTTGCTATCGTCGCTTTGGTCATAATGAAGGTGATGACCCAACATTTACTCAACCATTAATGTATAAAAAAATCAAGTCACATAGATCTGTAGCAGATACTTATGCAGATAAGGTTGTTCAAGAAGGGCTGTTTGACAATCCTAAGGTCTCTCAGATGAAATTAAGTTTTGCAACACATCTAGATAGTGAATTTGAAGCTGCAAAAACTTTTAAACCAGGCAAGGCAAATTGGCTGGATGGATTTTGGTCAAACATGAAGTCATCAAGAGGTAGTAAGCGTAAAATACCAACCTCTATTTCTGAAGATGACTTCAAACTTGTAGGCTCTAAAATAACCTCTTACCCGGATAACTTAAATATACATAAAACCCTTGCTAGAATTTTAGGAGTTAGAAAATCTATGATCGAGTCTGGTAAGTCAATAGACTGGGCTACCGCAGAAGGTTTGGCTTTTGGATCTCTATTAAAAGAAGGATTTCCAGTGAGATTGGTTGGCCAGGATAGCATTAGAGGAACATTTAGCCATAGACACTCAGCTATAGTTGATCAAGAAACTGAAGAGAGATACATACCTTTAAATAACATTAGTGATAATCAAGCAACTTACGAAGGGGTCGATAGTTTTTTATCTGAGGCTGCTATATTGGGCTATGAGTATGGATATTCTTTAGACTATCCGAGCTGTTTAGTTTTATGGGAAGCACAGTTTGGTGATTTTGCCAATGGTGCACAGGTTCAAATAGATCAGTTTATTGCACCAGGGGAAGCAAAATGGCTAAGAATGAGTGGCTTGGTATTACTTCTTCCCCATGGTTATGAAGGACAAGGTCCAGAACATTCGTCAGCAAGAATTGAGCGCTATCTACAACTTTGTGCTGAAGAAAATATGATTGTAGCAAACTGTACAACGCCAGCAAATTATTTTCATATTCTTAGAAGACAATTGCTAAGAGATTTTAGAAAACCTTTGATCATGTTTACGCCTAAATCATTACTTAGACATAAGAAGTGTGTTTCTAAAATTGAAGATTTTACCAATGATGGATTTCATAGAGTTTTATTGGATAGCAGTGAAACTGATAATGATGAATCACTTTTACTTCCTGATAAAGAAATTAAAAAAGTCATTCTTTGTTCAGGAAAAGTTTATTATGATCTATTGGCAGAAAGAGATAGTAGAGGTAAATCAGAAATTTATTTAATTAGATTAGAACAATTATATCCTTTTCCAGCTAAAGCTCTGACTCCTATAATTTCTAGATTCAAAAGTGCAGATTTTATATGGTGTCAGGAAGAGCCAAAAAACATGGGGCCTTGGAATACGATGGAACGCTATATTGATTGGTGTTTAACAAAAGCAGAGTGTAAAAATACAAAAGTAAAATACGCAGGAAGATCACCATCAGCATCAACTGCAACAGGATTAATGAGCAAACACCAAAAACAGCAAAAAATGTTGATTGACTCGGCTTTAAGCGTATAAGTAACTATAATAAATTATGACAATAGATATAAAAGTACCATCATTAGGCGAATCTGTAACCGAGGCAACAATTGCGCGTTGGTACAAGAATATTGGGGATTCTGTAATTATTGATGAGCCTTTATTGGAATTAGAAACAGACAAAGTAACGTTAGAAGTTCCTGCTCCAGCGACAGGACAGCTGAGTGACATAAAGGTTAAAGATGGTGATACAGTTGAGGTTGGTACAATATTAGGGGTAATTAATGAAGGCGCAATAGAAATTAAAACTGAGGCTGAAGCTGAGGTAGTAGAAAAAAAAGAGCCTGTTGTCAAACAGGATCCTATAACTGAAGTTCCAAAAATTAATACTCAAGTAAATTCAACTCCAGTATCCAATGAACTTTCTCCAGCAGTTAGAAAAATAGTTGCTGAGAATAATATTAATATTAATGATATTACCCCATCTGGTAAAAGTGGAAGAATAACAAAAGAAGATGCTTTAAATTCTTTAAATCAAAAAACGATAAATGTTGAAAATTATTCTAGCCCAGAGCCTGTTAACAATACTATGCAAACGGAGAGAGTTCCCATGTCTCGTTTGCGTAAGACAATTGCAAAAAGATTAAAAGATGCACAAAATACAGCAGCTATTCTGACAACATTCAATGAAGTAGATATGTCGGAATTAATTAAAGTAAGGAGTGAATATAAAGAATTTTTTGAAAAAAAGCATGGAGTAAAACTTGGATTTATGTCTTTCTTTGTAAAAGCATGCATTACTGCTCTTAAAGAAATACCAGAAGTAAACGCTGAGATTGAAAATGATGATATTATTTATAAAAATTACTACAATGTAGGTGTTGCAGTTGGAACTGATCAAGGCTTAGTAGTGCCAGTAGTAAGAAATGCAGATCAACTTACAGTAGCAGATATTGAAAAATCAATTTCTAGCTTAGGAAAAAAAGCTAGAGATGGAAAATTAAGCATTAGTGATATGCAAGACGGAACATTCACAATATCTAATGGCGGTGTCTATGGCTCTTTAATGTCTACACCAATAATTAATCCACCACAATCTGCAGTGCTTGGTATGCATAAAATTCAAGAAAGACCAATTGCAGTTGATGGTAATGTTGTTATTAGGCCAATGATGTATTTGGCCTTATCCTATGATCATAGATTAGTAGATGGTAAAGCCGCCGTAACTTTTTTAGTAAGAGTTAAAGAGAGCCTAGAAGATCCAAGAAGAATTTTATTAAGCGTTTAAATATGGAACAGTATGATCTCATTATAATAGGTAGTGGACCTGGAGGTTATGTTTGTGCCATTAGAGCTGCACAACTTGGTTTGAAAGTATGCTGTGTAGAAAAAGGCAAAACATTAGGTGGTACTTGTCTAAATGTGGGCTGTATTCCATCTAAAGCATTGCTGCACACATCGCAATTATATAGTGATACGAAACATTACGCAGATTTAGGCATTAATATTGATAGTGTTAAATTAGATTTATCAAAAATGATGAAATCAAAAGATAACTCGGTAGCAGGCCTTACTGATGGGATTCAATTTTTATTTAAAAAAAATAAGATTACACACATTAAAGGGTTTGCTAAAATTACTGAGCAAAATGAGGTAACAATTTTAAATGATGATGGCAATCAAATTATTAATGGAAAAAATATTGTAATAGCCACAGGATCTGAAGTGGCCGTTCCAGATGATGTTATTATTGATGAGAAAGATATATTAAGCTCAACTGGCGCTTTGAGTTTAGACAAGGTTCCGGAAAAGTTGGTTGTAATTGGAGCTGGCTATATTGGTTTAGAAATGGGATCTGTTTGGTCTCGGCTTGGATCAAAAGTTACAGTTATAGAATATGCAGAAAGAATTGTTCCTAACATGGATATTGAAATTTCCAAACAATTTCAAAAGATTTTAATTAAACAGGGAATTGATTTTAAATTATCTACTTCGTTTAAAAAGATTAATAATAAAAATGGTAAGCTACATGTTTTAATTGAAACACAACAAGGTCAAACATCAGAAATCAGCTGCGATAAAGTTTTAATTTCAATTGGTCGTAAACCTTATACATTTGGACTAAACCTTGAAGCAGTTGGAATTGAAACTGATGAAAGAGGGTTCATAAAAACTTTAAATAATTTTCAAACATCAGTAAGTAATATTTATGCTATTGGTGACTGTAAGTTAGGACCAATGTTAGCACACAAGGCTTCAGAGGAAGGAACGGCTTTAGCAGAGATTCTTGTTGGACAAGCTGGCCATATAAATTTTGATACAATACCCTCAGTGGTCTACACTTCCCCTGAGGTAGCATCAGTAGGCAAAACTGAAGAAGAGTTAAAAGAAGCAAATATTAATTACAAAGTTGGTAAATTTCCCTTTACGGCAAATGCAAAAGCAAAAGTCATGCATGCAACCGAAGGTTTTGTAAAAATATTATCTGATGCTTCTTCGGATAAGGTGTTAGGAGTACACATGATAGGAGCGGATGTTGGCAATATGATTGCTGAACTTGCACTAGCAATGGAGTTTGGAGCATCTTCGGAAGACATTGCTAGAACATGTCATGCGCATCCTACACTTACTGAGTCGATTAAAGAAGCAGCGTTGAATGTCGATAATCGTGCAATTCACGTATAATAATTTACTTAAAAAACACTGATTTTTAAGTATTTTTTAAGCTTATACTTCAATATTAATTAAAATATTGTTGCAATTATTATAAAAATCAATAGGTTACCGTCAATTCACGTTATCATCGTGTAAAAGGCCCTTCTTTGTATGGGCCTTTTTTTATTACCATTTTATCAGATTACTGCTATCATTTTGCTGATGATAACGTGGAGGTTAAAAAGATGAATCCACCAGCATAAGCTGGGGTAGTGTCCACAACTATTTCAAAACAAAAATTTAAAAAAAATTGATTTTAAATCAATATTAGGCAAATGCCGAAATTAAAAACCCCTGTCTTTTGAGACGGGGGTTTTTTAGTTAAAGCTTTAGCTAGTAGCAAACTTATCTAATACAGATTTAATTCTAGTTTTATTTATTGATGTATATTCTTTTGATTTATTGCATAGTTAATTAAGAATACCCAAATGGCTATTAATATATGATAAATGTGAAATCTATATAGATCAGGTATGTATTCAGGATTAGCAAACATACCTATTTTTTTATGTAATGTTAAAAGGCTAATTAAAAATATAGCCATTATAAAAGATTTTAAAAATTTTATTTTATTTGAAGTTTGTGCTATCTGAAAGGTCAATAAAATAGAAATAAATGAACATAGTATTAATAAGAATATCTTTAATTCAGGTTGAGTCCAAATAAACAAGGAAAGAATTGCAACTACAGACAAAGTTAAAAATATCTTTGCTGTATTTTTAGATATAGAATTATAAATTATCTGAGTACTTATTAGAGACGAAGTTACGATCCCACCAAATAATGCTAAAATGCCATTAATTTTAATCATAAAACTTGTGTCTAGAAATCCAAATCTTATTGCACCTGCTAAAGCAGCTAACCCAATCATAAAAATACCTATTGCAGCATAATAATATTTATTATCTAGCAAATTTCTTATGGAAAAGTATGCAGCTATAACAATTAATATTTCAGTTAATGCGTAATGTGTAGGAAACATTAATTATTTTCTTTAATGCCTTGTTCTTTATAATATTCAGCTTTTATATCTGTAGACATCAATCTACTTCCATCATGTGACCATCCTGGTGGACCAAATAAATATAATATTCTATCCTTTAAGGTTAATCCTTTTCCAAAAACATCTTTAAATATATTTATGTATTCTATGAAAACTACCTTAAGAGGATTAAAAGTTGTCATAGGGCTTACTAGTCCATAATCCGGTAAATCATTTTCATCTTCTGCAGCAAATGTTCCAAACATTTTATCCCATATGATTAAAGTGCCAGCATAATTTGCATCTAAGTATTGAGGATTTTTACCGTGATGTACCCTATGATGAGATGGTGTATTAAATACTGCCTCATACCACCAAGGTAATTTTTTTATTGTTTCAGTGTGACAAAAAAATTGATAAAAGGCATTCATGACTCCACAAAATACAACAATTATTGGATCAAAACCAATTAGTACAAGTGGAATTTTTAGCATCATGGTTCCTGTGAAATGTTTTGTCCAGCCTTGTCTGAGAGCAACAGCAAGACCAAATCTTTCTGATGAGTGATGAGTATTGTGCATTCCCCATTGCCATCTAAATCGATGACATATTCTGTGATGAATATAAAATCTTAAATCATCAAGCATAAAACAAATAACTAAGGTTGATATTGTAAGAGGAATAACGGTAATTTGATATTGACTAGCCCATGTTAATGCTCCAGCAGTTATAAATAAACTTAGCAAGTTTACTGGCACACTCATAATACCTATAGTGATATTAAATAAACTTTCTTTTGCGTCAGAAGAGCCATTAGCTTTAAAATATCTTATAAGAACAGATTCAATTAATATAAATGATAGATATACAGGGATAACAATCAGTTGTATTTTTGAAGTTACAATTGTTCCTAAGGTGCCATCAAACATAATAGTATTATTAGCTAGTTGATAAATTAATTAAAAGTCTATAAACAGTAAAATTAATAGCATTATTCAGCCATAAAACACTAAGTCAAGCAACAAAAACCTATATTTTTTAATAAATGTTATAATCCTTGTGTTATATGGGAGTTAAGACTATTAGATGGTTAACTTTATAGAAAATATAACCCCAAATAAATTATAATGAATAGTTTCGAAGACTTGAATCTGTCTCAAGCTTTATACAAGGCACTTAAGAAGATTGATTTTAAAGAACCAACCCCAATTCAAGCTCAGGCAATTCCTTTGGCTATGCAAGGAAAAGACATACTTGGATCAGCTCAAACCGGCACTGGTAAAACGGCTGCATTTAGTATTCCACTTATTGAATCCATACTATCATCGGATAGTTCGACAGCATTAGTTTTAACACCTACACGCGAACTTGCAAAACAAGTCATGGAAGTAATTAAAAGTTTATTATCAGACTTAAATCATATCAATACAGCTTGTTTAATTGGTGGAGAGCAAATCACCACCCAATTAAAGCAATTAAAGAAAAAGCCAAGAATTATTGTTGGAACACCTGGTAGAGTTAATGATCATCTAGATAGAAAATCACTTAAATTAAATTTAACTAACTACTTAGTTTTAGATGAAACAGATAGAATGCTAGATATGGGATTTGGAGTTCAAATTGATAGCATCCTAAAATTTATACCTAAAGACAGACAAACACTTTTATTTTCTGCAACTTTGCCGCAAGGTATAGTTAAATTATCATCAAAATATTTATCTAATCCAGAAAGAGTTTCTGTAGGAGCAACGAATGTAATTGCTACTAATGTAAAGCATGATGTTTTAAAGATTAAGCATGAAGCAAAATATGACGAACTGTTAGAGCAAATAAATGAACGGGAAGGATCTATTTTAGTTTTTGTCAAGACAAAGCACGGTACTGATAAAATGGCTAAAAATTTATCTAAAGATGGATTTAGATCCGAGTCATTAAATGGAAACTTAAGACAAAGTAAGCGTGACAAAGTTATGAAAAACTTTCGGGAACAAAAGTTTAGAATTTTAGTGGCTACAGATATTGCAGCACGAGGTTTGGATGTCCCTCATATCGAACATGTTATTAATTATGATTTACCACAACTAGCTGAAGACTTTATTCACAGAATGGGCAGAACTGGTAGAGCAGGCTCTTCTGGCTCAGCTTTAAGCTTCATAGCTCCAAAAGATTCTGTGAAATGGAATGAAATTCAACGCATGTTAGACCCTACTATGAAAAAAGATAGTGGTGGAAGAGGTACAAAAAGTTCAACAAATAATAGAAAATCCTCAACTAGAAGTAAAAGTTTTGGAGGTAGGAGCGAAGGTTTTAAGAAACCATTTAAGAAAAGATCATTTGGAGACTCTGATTCAAAAGAAGGTGGTTTTAAGAAACCATTTAAGAAAAGATCATTTGGAGACTCTGATTCAAAAGAAGGTGG
>CAJJBG010000009.1 GCA_905182345.1 Pelagibacteraceae bacterium AG-422-B15 | reverse complement strand
TTTTTGGCCCAGATGATGGATTTTTTAATGTACAGGCTAAACTATTAAAAGTTAGTCCAATCATTCCACTCTTCGGAGGAGGTAAAAATAAATTTCAGCCTATATATGTTAATGATTTGGTAGATGGCATTATTAAAATAATTAATAATAGCGAAACTAAAAGTAAAATCTATGAATTTGGAGGGCCAGATATCATATCAATGAAGGAGGTCTATCAATATATTTCACAAGAACTAAAACTCAAAAGGCTTTTAATTGTTACTCCAATTTTAGTAGCTAGGGTAATGGCTATGTTTATGCAAATGCTTCCTAATCCGATCATTACTCCTGATTTAGTTAAGGCTCTTGAAGTAGATAATATTGTCAGTGGAAATTTTCAAGGAATAGAATCTCTTGGGATAAACCCTAAATCAATTTACTCAGTTGTGCCAACTTATTTATAGAGTTTTACTTAAAGTGCAACTATTAGAATAATCGTACCTAGAATCAATCTATAAATAACAAATGGTAACATCGTATGATTTGCTACCCATTTTAGTAAAAAATTTATTGATATAATTGCTGTAACAAATGCGATTATAATTGATAGTAAGGCATAAAATGTAATTTCAATGTTTGGTTCTTTTATGAGCTGAATTAATGGAACAAAAGATGAAATTATTATAGTTGGTATCGAAAGTAGCATTGAAAATTTTGCTGCTTCAATACGTGAGATATTAAAAAATCTACTAGAAGTATAAACAATGCCAGCTCGACTTGTTCCAGGAATAATAGCTAAAATTTGTGAGCATCCAATTATAAATATGTTTCTAAAACTTGAATTTGAAATGCTGTTGCAATCGCCTTTTTTAATGTCTGCAAAGTACAACAGTAATCCAAAAAAAATTGTGGCTATTCCAATTATAGATAAATTCCTGAGAACGTTGCTAATGCCGAATAAAAACACTAAGCCACCAACAAAAATTATTGGCAGTGTTGCTAGAATAAGTTTTTTTAGATCTTGGGCCGCAGCAGTTGTGTTAAGTCTAAACAAACTTGGTATTGCTTGAATATAATCAATTAGTTCTTTTCTAAAATAGATAACAACAGCAAGTAAAGTTCCTATGTGTAGGCAAATATCTATTACCAAGCCCTGATTATCTATTTCTAGTAAATATGGAACAAGAATTAGGTGCGCGGAAGAGCTTATTGGCAAGAATTCTGTAATTCCTTGAACTAAACCTAAAATAATAATCAATAATAATGGCATATATATTTTCCACATTAGTATTTTTTTACTGTTTTCCTAGCATATTATACATTTTTGTTAAATTTAAGTCATACTTTATGACTTGTTTTTATCTCTTATGCCTATATAAAATTTATTAATTGTTTTAATGAACATTTATTAAGTAACTAATGCTGACATAATATGGTAAAGATGTTAAAATTTGTTGATCTCCCTCAGGCTTATCCTCCTAAAGAGGATTCTGAATCAAGAAAGAAAAAATTTAAGGAAATTTATGAAGGCTTTATAAAAAATAAAGCTAAAGAGCAATCAAGTCGATGTTCACAATGTGGAGTTCCCTATTGTACAGTCCATTGCCCACTTCATAATCATATACCGGACTGGCTGAAGCTTGCTGCTGAAGACCGATTAGAAGAAGCCTATGAGCTTTCGACAAGTACTAATAATATGCCTGAAGTTTGTGGAAGAATTTGTCCACAAGATCGATTGTGTGAAGGTAACTGTGTAATAGAACAATCTGGCCATGGAGCTGTTACGATCGGTGCGGTAGAAAAATACATAACCGATACTGCATTTGAAAATAATTGGATTAAACCAATTAAATTATCAGCTCATCAAATTAGATCAGAGTCCATTGGTATTGTGGGCTCAGGGCCGGCGGGATTAGCAGCAGCAGAACAGCTGCGCAAGCAAGGCTATAACATAGAAATTTATGATCGTTATGATCGAGCTGGTGGACTGTTGATGTACGGAATACCTAGCTTTAAATTGGAAAAAAATATAGTTCAAAGAAGAATAAGTTATTTAGAGGACAGTGGAATTAAGTTTAACTGTAATATTGAAGTAGGTAAGGATATTTCATTTAAAGAAATACAAAATAAACATAACGCAGTACTAATTGCAACAGGGGTTTATAAGGCAAAAAAACTGAATTTAGAAAAAAGTTTTTCGAATATGGTGCCAGCTTTAGATTTTTTAATAGCCTCTAATAAAAAAGGCCTTGGAGATAATGTGCCTGATTTTGATAGTGGAGAATTAAATGCCGAGGGTAAAGATGTTGTTGTAATAGGTGGAGGTGACACTGCTATGGATTGTGTTCGAACTTGCATCAGACAAAAAGCTAAATCAGTAAAATGTTTGTATAGGCGCGATAAAGAAAATATGCCCGGCTCTGCAAGAGAAGTTTTGAATGCAGAAGAAGAAGGAGTTGAATTTTTATGGAAATCTTCACCAAAAGATTTTATTGGCAATAAAACCATCGATGAAGTTGTGTGTTCTAGAATGCAATTGAGTGATCCAGATACTTCTGGAAGACAAGTACCAGAAACAGTTAAAGATTCAGATTATAAAATTAAAGCCGATATGGTAATTACGGCACTTGGATTTGATCCCGAAGATATTCCTAAAATGTTTGATGTTGATGAATTAAAAGTAACTAAGTGGGGTACTTTAAAAACAGAATTTAGATCTATGATGACCGATATTGAAGGAGTATTTGCAGCTGGAGATATAGTAAGAGGGGCTTCTCTTGTAGTATGGGGTATTAGAGATGGAAGAGATGCTGCTGAATCAATAGATAGTTTTATTCAGGCAAAAAATCAATATTTAAAGCAGGCTTTATAATGAATTGGCTAGATCGTTACAATAAAAATAAAAAGACTCTCACTGATGTTGGATTATACCATTCCTCTCAGGAACACGATGCTTGCGGTGTTGGTTTTATTGCATCTATCGACGGGACCCCAAATAGAAGAGTGGTAATAAGTGGGATTGAGGCTCTAAAAGCAGTTTGGCATAGAGGTGCAGTTGATGCCGATGGAAAAACGGGCGATGGTGCAGGTATTCATATAGATATACCAAAAGCTTTTTTTGAAGAAGAGATAAAAAAAACTGGCCATGAATTAATGGATGGTGAATTAGGAGTAGGCATGATCTTTTTGCCACGTAATGATTACTCCGCATTAGAAAAATGTCGAACGATAGTTGAGTCTGAATTAATTGAGCATGGTTATTATATCTATGGTTGGAGACAAGTTCCATTAGATACAAGCGTAATGGGCATCAAGGCAAATCTAACCAGACCTGAAATTGAACAGGTTATGTTTGTAAACAATATAGAAAGAGATAAAGAGGAAGACCTAGACAAAGAACTTTTTTTATTAAGAAGAAGAATAGAAAAAAGAATTTTAAATTTACAAATATCTGATTTTTATATTTGTTCATTAAGTTTTAAGACAGTTATATATAAAGGTCTATTTTTAGCCGAGCATATAGCAACTTTTTATCCAGACCTTGCTGATGAAAGATTTATCTCATCTTTTGCAATATTTCATCAAAGGTATTCAACAAATACATTTCCTAGCTGGGCTTTGGCGCAACCTTTTAGAACACTAGCTCATAATGGAGAAATAAATACTATATCAGGTAATATTAATTGGATGCGAAATCATGAAACACGAATTGCAACAGAGTTATTTGGAGATAACAGTGATCAAGTTAAGCCTATTATTGTTCGAGGCAGCTCAGATTCTTCTGCACTAGATGCAGCCTTTGAAATGTTTATAAGGGCAGGAAGATCAGCCCCACTAACTAAAACACTGTTAATACCAGAAGCCTGGTCAAAGAGAAGTGAACTACTACCACAAAAGCAGAGAGATATGTATGAATTTGCTAATGCAGTTATAGAGCCATGGGATGGACCAGCTGCGATTGCTGCATACGATGGTGAGTGGGTTATAGGTGGAATGGATAGAAATGGCTTAAGACCAATGCGATATACTATCACAAGTAGCAATCTAATTTTTGTTGGCTCTGAAACTGGAATGGTTCCAGTAGATGAAAAAGAGATCTTATATAAAGGTCGATTAGGACCTGGTGATATTATTGGAGTAAATTTAAAAGAGGGAAAGCTTTATGAAAATTTTGATTTAAAAAATAAGCTAGCCAATGAATTTCCTTATAGTGAGTATGTTAGTAAGATTATTAGAATTGATAAGCAAATAACTTCAAAAAAAGAAATTTCACTATTTGATTCTCAGGATTTGCGACAAAGAAAAATTGCTGCAGGATATACTATGGAAGAATTAGAACTCATTCTTCATCCTATGGCTGAAGAAGCCAAAGAAGCTACTGGCAGCATGGGAGACGATACTCCAATTGCAATTTTGTCTGATAAATTTAGACCTCTGTCACATTTTTTTAGACAAAAATTCAGTCAAGTAACAAATCCTCCAATAGACAGCATGAGAGAGCAGTCACGCATGAGTTTAAAAACAAGGTTTGGAAACTTGAGAGATGTTTTAGATTCTAACTCCTATCAGGATAATGTTTTTGTAATGGATAGCCCTATTGTAATGAATAGTATTTTTAGCAAGATGCTTAAGTTTGGAAAAAGGCAGTCAGTCAAAATTAATTGCTGTTTTAGTATTAATGATTCTGGGCTTAAGCAGACAGTTAAAAGAATTCAAGCTGAAGCTGAGGCAGCTGTTCTTAGTGGTAAAAGTCACGTAGTTTTAACTGATATCAATGCAAACAAAGATTATGTTTCAGTTCCAATGATATTAGCTACAGCTGCTGTACACAGTCACTTAACAAGAAAAGGCATAAGATCATTCATATCTTTGCATGTTCAATCGGCCGAATGTTTGGACACTCATTATTTTGCAGTCTTAATTGGTGTTGGGGCAACTACAGTAAATCCTTATTTAGCCCAAGAGTGTATTAGAGAAAGACACGAAAAAGGCTTGTTCAAAGACCTTACATATGAGCAGTGTGTAGAAAGATATAAAAAAGCTATTGATCAGGGGCTTCTTAAGATCATGGCAAAACTTGGAATATCAGTTGTCAGTGCTTATAGAGGTGGATTTAATTTTGAAGCAGTTGGCCTAAGTCGCTCTATGGTTAATGAGTATTTCTTAGGCGTTCAAAGTAGAATCTCTGGTATTGGGTTAAGTGGTATTGAATACAAAATTAAAGAGTTACATAACTATGCATTTTCAACTGATGCAGCAACATTACCAATAGGTGGTATTTATCGATACAGAAGTGGTGGAGAGGCACATGCTTATGATGGAAAACTTATTCACTTATTGCAATCAGCAGTTAGTAAGGATTCATACGATATGTTTAAAACATATTCTGAAGCTCATAAAAATTTTGCTCCAATCAACATTAGAGATCTTTTAGAATTTAATTCAAAAAAACCTTCCATTAATGTTGCTGAAGTTGAATCAATAACAGCAATTAGAAAAAGGTTTGGAAGTGGGAGTATGTCTCACGGAGCTCTATCGAAAGAAGCTCATGAAACATTAGCAATTGCGATGAATAGAATAGGTGGCTCTTCATGCAGTGGAGAAGGAGGAGAATCGATTGAAAGAGCAGTAATAAGAAAAAATGGTGATAATGCCAATTCTAGAGTTAAACAGGTAGCCTCAGCAAGGTTTGGAGTAACTACAGAATATTTAAATAACTGTGAGGAAATTGAAATAAAAATCGCCCAAGGAGCAAAGCCAGGAGAGGGTGGTCAATTACCCGGGTTTAAAGTTACGGCTGAAATTGCAAAATTAAGATATTCAACTATGGGTGTTACATTAATATCGCCACCACCACATCATGACATATATTCAATTGAAGATCTTGCGCAATTAATTTTTGACTTAAAGCAGGTAAATCCAAGAGCCCGAGTTTGTGTTAAGTTAGTTGCATCTTCTGGAATTGGTACAATTGCAGCAGGAGTCGCCAAAGCAAAAGCTGATATAATTTTAATCTCTGGACATAATGGTGGCACTGGTGCTAGCCCACAAACAAGCATTAAGTATGCTGGAATTCCATGGGAAATGGGCCTAACTGAGGTAAATCAAGTTTTAACTTTAAATGGCTTGAGACAGAAAGTAGTATTAAGAACAGATGGTGGAATTAAAACAGGTCGCGATGTAATAATGGCAGCACTTATGGGTGCTGAAGAGTTTAATTTAGGAACTACTTCATTAGTTGCAATGGGATGTATCATGGTTAGACAGTGCCACTCCAATACCTGCCCTGTAGGAGTTTGCACACAAGATGAAGACTTAAGGAATAGGTTTTCAGGAACACCTGAAAAAGTTGTTAACCTGTTTAGCTTTATAGCAGAAGAGGCAAGAGAAATATTAGCACAATTAGGTTTTAATAGCTTAAAAGAAATAATAGGTAGAACTGATTTGTTGTATCAAATATCAAGAGGCTCCGCACATTTAGATGATTTAGATTTAAATTCATTGCTAATCCAAGCAGAAAAAGAAACTAATGTTGAATATTTTAATCACACAGGAATAAATGAAGCTGGCTCAACATTAGATGAAAAAATTATTAAAGATGTATCAAAGTTTTTTGAAACTGGTCAAAAAATTGAATTGAATTATTCAGTAAAAAATACAGATAGAACTATTGGCGCAAAATTATCATCAGTAATTTATAATAAAATTAAGAATGCAGATATAAATGATGACCAAATTAATATTAATTTATCTGGATCAGCTGGACAATCATTAGGTGCATTTGCTGTAAAAGGACTTACAATTAGAGTAGAAGGAGACGCCAATGATTACGTTGGGAAAAGCTTATCTGGTGGAAAAATTGTTTTAAGGTTTGATAGACACACCAAAGTAATTAGCAATGAAAATACAATAATTGGAAATACTTGTTTGTATGGAGCTACAAGCGGAAGCCTGTATGCCGCAGGACAAGCAGGCGAACGTTTTGCCGTAAGGAATTCTGGAGCAACTGCAGTAATAGAGGGCTGTGGCTCAAATGGATGCGAGTATATGACTGGTGGAAATATTGTTATTTTAGGTGAAACAGGAGATAATTTTGGCGCAGGAATGACAGGTGGCATGGCGTTTATTCAAGATATAGATAAAAATTTTAAATATCGAGTAAATGAAGAAACACTAATTTTTCAGCCAATACAAAGTGATTACTGGGAAAATGTGTTAAAAGATTTTATTATCTGCCATTACAAGGAAACAGAAAGCTTTCACGCTAAGAAAATTATTGATAATTGGGAAAGCGAAGTATTAAGATTTATTCAAATATGTCCAAAAGAAACAGTTCAAACTTTAGCTCACCCATTAGTAAGCCAGGTAAAACAGAAAAAAGCAACATAGATAAAGGATCTCAAGAGGAGTCCATCCTATCTGCAGCTAAAGAGTTTGGCTTTGATGTCGCATCAATATTAAATGTTTCTCACACAGTAGATTTAAAAACTCAACTAAATAAATTTCTAGAAAATAATTACCACGGAGAAATGGATTGGCTTGAAAAGAGAACAGAGCAAAGAGCCGATCCTAAGAAACTTTGGGATAAAACTAAATCAATATTAATTTTAGGAAGTAATTACCATTACAATAGTAATTCGTTAGATCTGTTAAAAAAAAAAGAAAAAGGAATTATTTCAGTTTATGCACGAAGTAGAGATTATCACCTTTCTATTAAAAAAAAACTAAAAAAACTTTCAAGATGGATATTGGATACTCAGAATTGTGAAATAAAATATTTTGTCGATACAGCACCCGTAATGGAGAAACCTTTGGCAATGCAAGCTGGTGTTGGCTGGCAAGGAAAACACACTAATATAGTTTCTAAAGAATATGGATCTTGGCTATTTTTATCATCAATCTTTTTAGATATTAAGCTTAATGCAAACAGTGCAAGTAAAGATCATTGCGGTTCATGTAGTCAATGTATTGATATTTGCCCAACTGATGCAATTATTGAACCTTATAAGATTGATGCAAAAAAATGTATTTCTTATTTAACGATTGAACACAAATCTCATATTCCAAATATCTATCTTAAAAAAATTGGAAATCGAATTTATGGTTGTGATGATTGCCTAGCAATCTGTCCTTGGAATAAATATGCAAAAAAAACTACAAATATAGATTTTTTGCCTAATGATGAATTAATTGAACCAACTTTAAGTTCTTTACTGTGCCTAACTGACGAAGAGTTTAGGCAAAAATTCTCAGGCTCTAGTATAAAGCGGATAGGTAGAAATAGATTTGTTAGAAATGTATTAATAGCAGTAGGCAATTCTAATAATAAAATTTTTATTAATAATATTTTACCACTTTTAACAGATAGCTCAGAACTTGTAAGAGCCATGGCAATTTGGGCACTGAGGCAAATTGCTGATACAAATGATTTTGAATCTCAAAGAAAAAAATATTTTTATAATGAAACTGATCTTCATGTAAAAAATGAGTGGAATAATTTAAATAACTAATTTAATAAAACCCAGTAAGAAAATTGGAATCTGAAGCCCAAAATTTGTCATTATTGCCTTATCAGATTTTATATAGCCAACTATTATCCAACCTAACGCACCTAATCTGTGAAAAAATATATTGGCAGGATAAAAATTAAGGTTAGTCAATAAAATTCCACTTAAAACTAAAAATGTACTAACCCGTTTAATTTTATTGATCATTGTATGTTTCTTTTTAAATTAGTTATTTAAAGATATAGTTATATTAAGAGGCATAATAAATGAAAAAATTATTAATATATGGATATGGCTATACGGCCTCTCATCTAACCAATTACTTGGATCAAAGCGAATATTCTATTGTGGGGTCTACTAGAAATATAAAAAAATTAAATAATGATAATAATAACATTGAGTTAATTAGAGATAATGAAGTCAGTCAATTTTTAATTGATGAAAGTATTTCTCATCTTCTTATTTCAGCTCCCCCATCTATAGATGGAGATCCTTTTGTTAATAATCATGTAAATTTTTTAACGCAAAATAAAAAATTAGAATGGATTGGTTATTTATCTGCAACTAATGTTTATGGGGATCACGAAGGTAACTTTGTTAATGAGTTATCGCAAACTAACCCCACAACAAAAAAAGGAATAAATCGCCTAAAGGCAGAAAAACAATGGCTTGAGTTGTCTTCAAGATATAATTTACCACTTAAAATATTTCGATTAGCAGGTATATATGGGCAGGATCGAAATATTCTGAAAAGAATTAATTTGGGTTCTATAAAAAATATTGATAAGCCAGGACAGTTTTTTTCCAGAATACATATAGAAGATATTATATCTATTTTATCTCTATCAATGAAAAAACAGACACCTAATATAATTTATAATTTTTCTGATGATTATCCTTCAAGCCTAAGTCAAGTTATAGACTATATTTGTAAAATTAAAAATCTGCCTATTTTACAAAAAATTAATTTTGATAAGCTTGATCCCTTGTATAAAAATGAAAGCTTTTTCTCTGAAAATAAGAGAGTAGATAACTCATTAGTTAAGAAAGATTTTCAAATTTTATTGAAATACCCTTCGTATAAAGAAGGTTATAAAGACCTTTAGTGATGCAAAAAAATACTTATATTGATAATTTTATAGAAATGATAATTATTGAGAGAGGGCTTTCAAAAAATACATCCATATCTTATAAAAGTGACTTACAGCAGCTAGAAAAATATTGCATAAAGAAAAATGAAAATATTATTAATTTAGATGAAAACAAACTTGAAATATTTTTATCTGGCTTCAGAAGTAAAGGCTTCGAAAAATCTTCTTTAGCTAGAAAAATATCATCCTATACACAATTTTTTGATTTTTTAATTGAGGAAAAATTGATAAAAATTAATCCGATTAAAAATATTAAGCAACCAAAGCAAGATAGCAAGCTACCAATAATAATTAGTGTTAAGGATATAGAAAAAATCATTCAATACTCTAAAAAAGATACATCTACTCTAGGTATAAGATTAAATTGTATGATTGAAATAATGTATGCATCTGGAATTCGAGTAAGTGAACTTGTGACGATGACACTATCATCTTTATATCAAGATAAAAATTTTATTATAATCTCTGGAAAAGGAAACAAAGAAAGATTAATTCCTATTAGCAAGGATACTCAAAATACTATTGGTAATTATCTGAAAATCAGAAAACTATTTTTTAAGAATGATAATGAAGTAAAATGGATTTTTCCATCTAAGCAATCAAAAGCAGGCCACATAACTAGACAAAGATTTGCACAATTACTTAATCTTCTTGTGAGCAAGGCTAATATTAAAATAAATAGAATAAGTCCTCACAAACTTAGACATGCTTTTGCTAGTCACTTGTTAGCCAATGGCGCTGATTTACGTTCTCTGCAACAAATGTTAGGACATGAAGATATTTCAACAACTCAAATTTATACCCATGTACTAGACGAAAGACTTAAACAAATAGTAAAAGAAAATCACCCACTTTCAAAAGCTTCATGGGATTAAAAGATATTAATTCTTGTAATTAAATAGTTAAAATGTTATTTAAAAAAAATGAGTTTTACAGATGTCCCAGAAATAATAACACGAGTTAATAGATCAGAGCTTTTTGTTCCTGGTTCTAAGCCAGAGTTTTTTAAAAAAGCTGTAGATAGCAAAGCTGATGTAATTTGCATTGACCTTGAAGATGCAGTTGCTCCACCAGATAAAGATCAAGCTAAAAAGAATATAATTGAAGCTTTAAACGAAATGGACTTTGGTAAAAAAACAATATCCATTAGAATCAATGGTCTTGATACTAACTTTTGTTATAGAGATGTAATTGATGTAATGGAAAATACAGGCGATAGATTAGATTTAATAATGATCCCAAAAGTCGGAGTGCCAGCAGATGTTTATGCAATTGATATGCTGGTAACCCAAATTGAAAATAAGTTTGCTAAAAAGAAAAAAATTGGTTTTGAACTGATTGTTGAAACAGCAATGGGTATTGTTAATTTAGACAGTATTTGTACTGGGAGTAAAAGAATAGAGTCGTTACATTTTGGTTATGCCGACTACGCAGCGTCAGTAAGAATGAGAACTACAAATGTTGGTGGTCCTAATGAAGATTATGCTATTTTAACACATGAAACTCCTGAGGGAAGATTAGTTCATTGGAACGACTTATGGCACTCACCGATTTCAAAAATGGCTACTATTGGAAGAGCACATGGTCTTAGAATTATAGACGGACCATTTGGAGATTTTTCAGATCCAGATGGCTATAATGCCCAAGGTAAAAGAACTGCTATATTAGGGTGTGAAGGCAAATGGGCAATTCATCCAAATCAGGTAGAATTAGCAAATAATTTATTTACTCCAAAAACCACTACCATTGAAAGAGCTAAGAAAATAATAACTGCAATGCAAGAAGCTGAGGATTCCCATCAAGGTGCAGCAACTCTAGATGGCAAATTAATTGATGCTGCATCTGTACGTCAGGCCCAACAATTAATTACTCAACAGGAATTAATAGATTCTATGAATTGAGTGATATATAAACAATATATTACATGCAAACATATTTAGATTTTGAAAAACCAATAGAAGAACTAGATCTTAAGATCATAGAGCTAAAAGAGCAAAACTTAGAATACCCATCAGAAGAGACTATAACACAAATTGCTGAAGCTGAGCAGCTGATAAAGAATATTTACAAAAAAATATTT
This sequence comes from Pelagibacteraceae bacterium AG-422-B15, assembly GCA_905182345.1. Classification (GTDB taxonomy): domain Bacteria; phylum Pseudomonadota; class Alphaproteobacteria; order Pelagibacterales; family AG-422-B15; genus CACCCN01. The sequence goes on along the minus strand of CAJJBG010000009.1, from coordinate 14,646 downwards.
TCTACTATTACCCCTTGGCAAAAAACACAAATTTCAAGACATCCGGAAAGACCTAAAACACAAGACTATATTGATAATTTAATTACTGATTTTTTTGAACTAGCTGGAGATAGGAGTTTTGCTGAAGACAAAGCAATTACAGGAGGATTTGGTAGATTTAGAGGCCAATCTGTTTTAGTTCTTGGCCATGAAAAAGGGCATGATACAAATTCGAGAATTAAACATAATTTTGGAATGCCAAAACCAGAAGGATACAGAAAAGCAATTCGATTAATGAAGTTAGCAGAGCAATTTGATATGCCAGTTATATCGTTTGTCGATACACCTGGAGCTTATCCAGGCTTAGGTGCTGAACAAAGAGGGCAAGGAGATGCAATAGCAAAAGCTACAGAGTGCTGCCTTTCTCTTGGAGTCCCAATTATAGTTGTAATAATTGGTGAAGGTGGTTCAGGTGGAGCAGTAGCAATTGGTACAGGAAATAATGTATTAATGTTAGAAAACTCTATTTATTCTGTTATTTCACCTGAGGGGTGTTCATCTATTTTATGGAAAGATTCCTCTAAGGCGCCTGAAGCAGCAGAAGCCCTTAAGTTAACAGCAGCTGATATGCTGAAGGTTGATGTTATTGATAAAATTATTCCTGAGCCACTTGGTGGTGGACATAGAAATAGAAGTAAAGTCATAGAAGATACAGGAAATGCCATAGAAGAATATCTAAAGGCCTTATCAAACCAACATGGCAATGAATTAAAACACTCAAGACAAGAAAGATATCTACAAATAGGCAGAAATGGATTATTCTCTGAAAAGACATCGGCAGCAAACGAAGCTTTAGACAGTAAATTTGGTAAAATTAGAGAACCTAAGAATTTTATAAAACATCCTGTATTTATAGGGCTAATTGCTATTATAGGAATAGCAGCTTTAGGTTTTTATTGGTTTAATTGACTATATCTTACCATGACAATGCTTATATTTTTTATTTGAGCCACATGGACAAAGAGAATTTCTAGGCACTTTTTCATCTCTTACATTTTTTTTGCTACCCTCGACTCCTTCAGAAAAATTTTCTTTTTTTTCTTTTACTTCACTATTTTCTTTAATAACAACTCTTGAAAAAGTTTTTGTAACATCATTTTTAAGGTTAATTAATAGACTTTCAAACAAAGCAAAAGCTTCATTTTTATATTCACTTAATGGATCTCTTTGACCATATCCACGAAGACCAATAGTTTGTCTCAGTTGTTCTAAATTATTTATGTGATCTTTCCACTTATCATCAAGTGTTCTTAGTAATAACATTCTTTCCAGATTCTCAACTGAATCTTTAGAGTGACCTAGCGCGCGTTTTGCAGATTTTTCTCTAACTATTTTATATAAATGTTCTTGAAGAAAATTTTTATCAAAACCATCTTGTTTTGCAAGTTTCTTAATATTAGATTCTAGAGCTAAGTAAATTTTAATATCACTTTCTATGTTATCTATATCCCATTGCTCAACATAGGACTCTTTTGGAATATGAATATCCAAAAATTCATCAATAGTATCATACTGCATTTCATTGATTATCTCAGTTATCTCATCTGACTCCATAAGATCCAGTCTTTGCTCGAAAATATTTTGTCTCTGATCATTCAATACATCATCAAACTTTAATAGTGTTTTTCTAATATCAAAGTTTCTACCTTCAACTTTTTTTTGTGCCCGTTCTAATGCTTTGCTAATCCAGGCGTGCTGAATTGATTCACCTTCGGACAAGCCTAGTGTTTTAAGTAAGCTATCCATTTTATCAGATCCAAAGATTCGCATTAAATCATCTTCCAAACTTAGAAAAAATTTTGTTTCCCCAGGGTCACCTTGCCTACCTGAACGACCTCTTAATTGATTATCTATACGTCGACTCTCATGTCTTTCACTTCCAATTACATATAACCCACCTGCCTGCTTAACTTCTTCTTTATTTTTCTTTATTTCTTCAGTTAAATTATCAGGATTGATATCCTTATTATTCTTTTCAAGTGCAAACTCTAAATTACCACCTAACTGTATATCTGTACCTCTTCCAGCCATATTTGTTGCAATTGTTACAGCTCCAGGGTACCCAGCATTAGAAATTATTTCTGCCTCTTGCTCATGGTGTTTAGCATTAAGAATATTATGTTTAATTTTCTTCTTTAATAAAAATTTTGCTATTCTTTCTGATTTTTCAATACTTGTAGTTCCTATGAGTACGGGTTGTTTTTTGCCATGGCACTCCACAACTTGATCAACGATAGCATCATACTTTTCTTTCTCTGTTCGATAAATAACATCTTGTTGATCCTTTCTAGAAATCTTTTGATTAGTTGGTATGTCAAAAACAGATAATTTATAAATATCTGCAAATTCTTCAGCCTCAGTTTGTGCTGTACCTGTCATTCCTGATATTTTTTTATAAAGCCTAAAGTAATTCTGATAAGTAATAGAGGCTACAGTTTGACTCTCACTTTGAACTGAAACTCTTTCCTTTGCCTCTATGGCCTGATGTAAGCCATCGCCATAACGTCTACCTTCCATCATCCTTCCAGTGAACTCATCAATAATTGTAACCTGTCCATTATTGACAATATAATCTCTATCCTTCTCAAAAAGTTTATGTGCCTTTAGAGCCTGATTAATATGATGAACTATTGCAACATTTTCTATATCGTAAAGAGATTCAGATTGCATAAGTTTCTTCTTCAATAAGATTGATTCAGCACTATCAGTTCCTATTTCAGTTAGATTGACAGATCTAGATTTTTCATCAATCTCATAGTCTTCAGGTTTTAAATTCGGAATTAAAGCATCAATAGTATTATAAAGAATAGTCTTATCTTCCATTGCTCCAGATATTACTAGAGGAGTTCTAGATTCATCTATTAAAATACTATCAACCTCATCAACGATACAGTAGCTATGCTCTCGCTGTACCATGTGGTCTTTTTGTAACTTCAGATTATCGCGAAGATAGTCAAATCCAAATTCATTATTTGTGCCGTAAGTTATATCACACCTATACATAGCTTTACGCTCATCATTTGTTTTAATTTCACTCGTTATGCAACCAACAGATAACCCTAGGTAATTAAATATTCTTCCCATCCACTCTGAATCTCTTTTAGCTAAGTAATCATTTACAGTTACAATATGCACTCCCTCACCAGACAAAGCATTTAGAAATGCAGGTAACGTTGATACTAAAGTTTTGCCTTCACCAGTTTTCATTTCAGCTATAGCACCATTATGCAGAACTAAACCACCAACAAGCTGAACATCAAAATGTCTTTGGTTTAGAGTTTGTTTCGCAGCCTCTCGTACTATTGCAAAAGCTGGAATAAGTAATTCGTTAAGAGAAGAGCCATTTTTAAAATCACTTTTAAGATTTTCAGTAAATTGAATTAATTCAGCTTGGGTTTTACCTTCGTATTGAGGTTCAATCTCATTAATTTTAGCAACAATAAGCTGAAACTCTTTTAATTTATTTTTATTGTAAGAGCCAAAAATTGAGCCTAAAAAAGAGGATAAATTTGCCATTTAATATATTATAAGTTCAAGTTAATTTAGAATGATGATTACTTTTATACTCTGTAACAACATTGTCAATTATACAACGATTATAAATACTTACAGTAATAAAAAAAACAACAAAAGAGCCTAAATTACAAATGATTAACAAAATATCTCCTTTAGCACCTAAGATTATTAAGTCTATGAAGTTAATTCAAGGAATAAACATTTATACGTACTGTGCAGGGCTTTATAATTTGAATCGAAATGATCTCGCTCTATTTTTATTTGATAGCGAACTTAATATTGCAGAAGTATTCACGAAATCACGAACTAGATCAGTAACACTAGACTGGAATGAGAAACTTCTTAAGAAAGGCAAAATTAAAGCGTTACTCATTAACTCTGGAAATGCAAATGCCTATACTGGAAAGGCTGGCTTGATAGCCCTAAAAGAAGTTATTAAAAATATTAGTAATAAATTTACAATAAATATGAACCAAATCTTTATAGCTTCAACGGGAGTGATTGGTGAGCCCTATCCGTATAAGAAAATAATTAACGCATTAGCTGTGAATAATGAAAATAAGAAATCTAACTGGCTTGCTGCAGCTAAGGCCATCATGACTACAGATACATACCCTAAAATGAAAATGACTACAGCACTTATTGGAAATAGAAAAGTTCAAATCAATGGTGTTGCAAAAGGCTCTGGCATGATAGCACCCAACATGGCGACTATGTTAGGGTTTATTTTTACTGATGCCAATATTTCAAGAGCAGCTTTACAGTCACTATTAAAAGAAATAAATGAAGAAACATTTAATAGTATTACAGTAGATGGTGACGAATCTACGAATGATACTGTTATGCTCATTAGCACAAACAAGGCTAAGCATAAATTTGTAAGTAGTAGAAATGATAAACTATTAAGAGATTTTAAATTAAAGCTTAAAAGTGTTATGATGGATTTGGCAGAGCAAATTGTTAAAGATGGTGAAGGTGCAACAAAGTTAATTCAAATTAACGTTAATGGAGCTAAAACAAATAAAGCAGCAAAGAAAGTTGCAAGGTCAATTGCAGAGTCGCCTTTAGTTAAAACAGCAATTTATGGTGAAGACCCAAACTGGGGAAGAATTGTAATGGCTATAGGTAAATCAAAGCAAATTATTGATCCCAATAAATTTAGTATAAGTCTTGGTGATAATTTAGTTGCAAGTAATGGTAGTAAAAACTTAAACTACAAAGAATCTGTTCTTAAAAAATATATGAAAAAAAATAGAATTAATATTTTAGTTGATTTAAAAATTGAACTAGGCAATGCTCAGATAATGACTTGCGATTATTCAAATGAATATATCAATATAAATGCTTCCTATAAGTCATGAATGTTCTTTTTTGTTCTTGTGTAATTTTAATAAACAAAAGTAAAGAAGTTCTTATCTGTCAGAGACCAAAAGGGAAAAATATGTCAGGTTTTTGGGAGTTCCCAGGTGGTAAAGTAAAAAATGGTGAAAAATTTGATATTGCAGCAATAAGGGAAATTAAAGAAGAATTAGATGTCTCTATAGATAAAAAAAAAATTAACTATTTGATGAATATTTTTTTTGAATATCCTGAATATTTTTTATCCATGCAAGTTTACTTTACAGATATATGGGATGGTAAAATCAAAGGAATGGATTCACAAAAATTCAAATGGGTAAAAAAAGATGAACTTATCAATATAGATATGTTACCAGCAAGCAACAAAGTCACTCAGAAGATACTAAAAAATAATTCTTTTTAGATTACTTTTTCCATGAGTTTGTAATAAGAATGCTATAAGTAAGATTAAATACTCCATTTATTTTTCTATTTTCAAAATATTTAATTAAGTTATTAATATATTTTTTATTAATAATTTTATTATCTTTTGTGTTAAGAAAATTTGTGCACGCCATAAGTCTTAAGTGCTCTAACATATTATTAAAGCATGCATAAGAATAATTAATATTTTCACGAGATACTACAGTATCTGAATAGCCTATGGAATTAATAAGATTTCCAATTTCTCTAATATCGATTACAGGCATAAATCTTTGTGAAATACCATCGTATAAATCTAATTCAGTTTCATAAAACATTTCTTTTAGCTCAATTAAATTATTTTCAGAAAAGAAATTTAATAATAACAATCCTCCTGGATCTAAATTATTTTTAATTTGTTTTAAAAATTTTGGAATATCTTCTATAAAATTAACTAATGATAGACCTAATATTAAATCAAAATTTCCTACATCACCTATTTCTTCATTTTCAGGCAAGTATGTAACTTTCTGATTTTTATTTATATCATAATATTTGTTTGAAATATCAATATGGCTTATGTTTTTAATTCCAATATTATTCAAACATTTTTCTGTAAAATAATTTTTATCCCCAATGATAAGAGCTTTTTGAAATGGTCTCTTTTGCTCAAGAACTAGTTCTACAAATCTTTCAGTAATAAATTTATCAATAGTTTGATCTTGATCATTTATATTATATGCACGGTCTCTTGCCTGAGCATACCTTTTTTTATTAATCATATAAGCTAATATTTATTGTTAAATTTATAATTACTATTATAAGTAATTATATGAAAAATAAAATCATAGTCTATACATCAAATAATTGTGGATATTGTGTTAGTGCAAAAAAACTACTTAAAGAAAAAAATCTAAGCTATGAGGAGCTAAATATTCAATTAGACACATCTGCATATGCTGAAATGTTAGAAAAATCTAATGGCATAAGAACTGTCCCACAAATATTTATTAATAATAACCATGTTGGGGGCTATGATGATCTTGCAACTATAGCAGCAAATGGAGACTTAAATAAATTATTAATAAATGAACAAGAATCTTAATAAGATTAAAGTTGCATGTCTTCAGCTTAATAGTCAATCTAATACTGATAAAAATTTAAAAAAAATTGAAAAATTAATTTCTTTAGCTGTTCAGAAGGGAGCAAACCTAATTGCTACTCCAGAAAATTCTAATGTTATGCATCCAAATAAAGATGAATTATTAAAAATTTGCCCTACTGAAAAGACCTCTAGTTTTCTTATCAGGATAAAAGAAATAGCCAGTGCTAATTCAGTATGGATTTTGATTGGCTCATTAATTATTAAACATAGTAAAAATAAACTAATAAATAGATCGTACTTAATAAATGATAGTGGCAATATAGTTTCAAAGTATGATAAAATTCATATGTTTGATGTCATGCTATCAAAGAACGAGTCATATAATGAGTCTGCATTATATAAAAAAGGTAATAAATTGTCCGTAGCTAAGACACCTTGGGCTGATGTGGGCATGACAATATGCTACGATCTAAGATTTCCAAATATTTTCAGAAAACTTGCCTTAGCTGGCTCTAAGATAATTTTTGTTCCTGCGGCATTTACAAAAACAACAGGTAAGGCACATTGGATAACTTTAATTAGAGCTCGAGCTATTGAGACAGGATGCTTTATTGTTGCACCAGCACAATATGGCTTACATTATAAGGGAAGAGAAACTTTTGGGAATAGTATTATTGTATCGCCATGGGGGAAAATAATAAAACAAAAAAAAAGTGGAGTTGGCTTAATATTAGCTGAACTAAATCTAAAAGAAGTTAAAAAATACCGAGAATCTATTCCTTCATTATATCTAAATAATAAATATTAAAAAATATATTAGCTGATTTTTTTACCCAGTACCATGTAATTAGCTGGAGTAAATCTTGATATAAACCATTTATTTTGGATTGGGTTAAAATTAACACCCAACGTTTCTTTAACTGTAAGCTTATTTCTAATTAGAAATGAATAAATTTCTTCTGGTGATAAGAATTTACTCCAGTCATGTGTACCCTTTGGTAAAAATCCCAATACATACTCAGCCATGTATTTTGCAAACACCAAAGAAAACATTGTCCTATTTATTGTAGCTATAAATATTAAGCCATCATTTTTTACGCGACGACAACAGCTCTGCATAAAATACTCTGTATTATCTACGTGCTCAATTACCTCCATATTTAAAACAACATCAAATTTTTCTGAAGATTCAAGACTATCAATATCACCATTTATATAATTAATTTTAATATTGGCTTTATTAGCGTGAACAGTTGCAGCTTTTATATTATTTTCCGAAGCATCTATTGCAGTGACAGAAGCGCCTAGACGAGCTAGAGGTTCTGAAAGTAAGCCACCACCACAACCAATATCAAGAATCTTAATGCCTTTAAGTGGCTGTTTATTATTTTGATCACAATTAAAATTAGTAATTGTTTGATCTATTATAAATTTTAGGCGTATTGGATTAAATTTATGAAGAGATTTAAACTTTCCATCGGCTTTCCACCATTCATCTGCGATTCGAGAAAACTTATTTATTTCTTCAGTATTTATAGTATTTTTAATTTCAGTCATGTGTTCTTTTAAAGTTATTCTTGCTAAATATAGCTATTTACATTAATTCTAGCCATAACAACATATAGAAAAAAAATAACAAAAGTCATCTCATAAACTGCAAATAAATAATATGCCTATACTAGTCCTTAAATTTGGTGGCACATCAGTCGGATCAGTTGATTTGATTAAGTCTGCGGCTAAAATCATAAAAAATGAATATGATGCAGGGGCAAATATTGCAGTAGCTGTTTCAGCTATGTCTGGAACAACAAATTCTCTAATTAAAAATATTGATTTAATTAGTTCAAAAGATGATGCGGAATATGACTCAATAGTTGCCTCTGGCGAGCAGGTTGCAGCTGGGCTAATGGCACTAGCCTTACAAGAATTGAATATACCTGCCCGGTCTTGGCTTGGATGGCAGTTGCCAATTTATACTTCAGGTACGCACAGATATGCGACTATTTCAAAGATTGAAAGTAAAAATATATTAGAAGGCTTTAAAAAAAAAGAAGTTGCAGTTGTTGCTGGGTTTCAGGGAATATCTTTAGACGGAAGAATAACAACAATTGGTCGAGGTGGAACAGATAACACTGCAGTCTTTTTAGCCTCAGCAATTAACGCAGAAAGATGTGATATTTATACAGATGTTGACGGAGTCTATACAGCAGATCCTAGAATTGTAGACAATGTTAAAAGGCTAGATAAAGTTTCATACGAAGAGATGATAGAAATGGCATCTCAAGGAGCAAAAGTATTACAAACAACTTCAGTAGAGTCTGCAATAAATCATAATGTGAAATTACAAGTACGATCAACTTTTGATCCAGACAACAAGGGCACATTAATAAGTGAAGATATTCAAAGCAATGAACAGCATGCTGTGACAGGTGTTGCTTACTCAAAGGATGAAGCAAAAATTACAATTATAAATCTTTTAGATAAGCCTGGTATTGCTGCAACAATTTTTAAGTCTTTATCCGCAAAAGATATTAACGTTGATATGATTGTTCAAAATAACTTTATTGATAGAAAAGTAACTAATTTAACTTTTACAGTTCCAGTAATAGAACTTAAAAAATCTCTAGATATAATTGATGATTTAAAAAACTCTATCTCGTTTGAAAGTATTATTAGTGAAGACAATCTTTCAAAGGTATCTATAATTGGTGCGGGTATGAGGAATCAACCTGGAATAGCTGCAAAAATGTTTGAATGTTTGTCTCAAAATAATATTAACATTGAAGTAATATCTACTTCTGAAATTAAGATTAGTGTTCTTATAGATAGAGCAAAGACTGAAAAAGCTGTTAAGGCGCTTCATCATATATTTGAACTAGATAAATTATAAAAGTATCAAATACAAATAAAGTTTTAAAAAAACTTTCAAATAATAATTATTTTATGAACTACAATATAGATAATAATATTAATAGAAAAAAAACCAAGCAGATTATGGTTGGTAATGTTAAAGTTGGTGGAGATGCCACAGTTAGTATTCAGTCAATGACCAATACTATAACTGAAGATATAGATGCCACCGTTAATCAAATTAAAGAATTAGAAGATGAAGGTGCAGATATAGTCAGAGTTTCTTGTCCCAATAAAGATTCAACGGCTGCATTAAAAGAAATAGTTCAAAATGTAAATGTTCCAATTGTTGCAGACATACATTTTCATTACATGCGAGCATTAGAGGCTGCAGACTCCGGTGCTGCTTGCTTAAGAATTAATCCAGGAAATATTGGCGCAGAAAAGATTAAAGAAGTTGTTGCTGCAGCAAAAGCCAATAATATTTCTATGCGCATAGGAGTAAATGCAGGCTCTCTCGATAAAAATATATTAGAAAAATATAAAGAACCTTGTGCGGATGCTTTGGTTGATAGTGCTCTGCAAAACATAGAGCTATTAGAATCTAATAATTTTGATAATTTTAAAATAAGTGTTAAAGCCTCAAACGTACATACAATGTGTTCTGCCTATGAAAAGTTAAGTAACTTAACTAATTATCCACTGCACTTGGGTTTGACTGAAGCAGGAACATATATTAGTGGGTCAATAAAATCTTCAATGAGCATTGGGAAACTTCTCTCTCATGGAATTGGTGATACCATCAGGGTTTCTCTAACAGCTGACCCAGTAGAAGAAATTAAAATTGGATATGAGATTTTAAAGAGCTTAGACTTAAGATCTAGAGGCGTAAAAATTATTTCATGCCCCTCATGTGCGAGACAAGCCTTTCCAGTTATTGAAACTGTTAAAACACTGGAGCAAAGATTATCACACATTAAGAAGTCTATTACGGTATCAATAATTGGATGTATTGTTAACGGTCCAGGTGAAGCTTTAAACAGTGATATAGGTGTTACAGGTGGTGGAAAAGGAACCAATATGCTTTATTTATCTGGCGTTACAGACCATAAAATTTCCAATGAAGACATAGTCAATAAGGTTGTCAAATTAGTTGAAGAAAGAGTTGAAAGCTTAAATGATTAAAGAACAAGACTTAGCAAGAATCTTATCAAGAAGTCACGAGCTTGAAGACTTAATGGGTAAAGTTAAGGGAGATAGTGAAGAGTTTGTAAGTATATCAAAAGAGTACTCAGATCTTAAACCCATAGTTGATAATATAAATATTTATAGCAAATATAAAAAAGAACATGAGGAGCTACAATCCTTAATTAAAGGCGATGATATAGAAATTATTGAAATGGCAAAAAAAGAAATTAACTCATGTAAGGAAAAGTTAATTGAAGCAGAAAGTACTCTCACGGTCAGCTTAGTTCCAAAGGATCCACTTGATGAAAAAAATGTTATCATGGAAATTAGAGCTGGGACAGGAGGAGATGAGGCGGCATTATTTGCGGGTGATTTATTAAGAATGTACCAACGCTATGCTGAGGTACAGAAATGGAAACTAGAACTTCTCTCATCTTCTGATGCTGATCATGGTGGAATAAAAGAAGTAATATGTAAAATTTCAGGCGACAAAGTTTACTCAAAACTAAAATTTGAATCAGGAGTACATCGTGTTCAAAGAGTACCTGAAACAGAATCCCAAGGACGTATCCATACTTCAGCAGCTAGTATTGTTGTATTGCCAGAAGCAGAAGACGTAGATATTCATATAGAAGAAAAAGATTTAAGAATTGATGTATTTAGATCAAGCGGCCCTGGTGGCCAATCTGTTAACACAACTGACAGTGCAGTTAGAATAACTCATGCTCCATCTGGAATTGTAGTGACACAACAAGATGAAAAATCACAACATAAAAATAAAGCTAAAGCCATGCTTGTTCTAAAATCACGCCTATATGATTTTGAGCGCAATAAACAAGATTCTGAAATGTCAGAGAAAAGAAAATCCCAAATTGGTAGTGGCGATCGATCTGAGAGAATACGCACATATAATTTTCCCCAAGGAAGAGTAACCGATCATAGAATAAATCTTACTTTATATAAATTAGATCAAATATTAAATTCAAATGGCATTGAAGAAATAATTACTAGTTTAATTATTGCTAGCCAGAATCAATAATTAATGATTATTCAAAAAGCTCTTTCTCTTGGAATTACTCAGTTAAAAGATCTTGATATTCCCAACCCTCAACTAGATGCAAAAATTCTTTTAAAATTTTTACTCGGCTATACTAGTGAAGTTTTTGAACTAAAGAGAAATGAAGAAATTAGTGACAATTATATAAAAAATTACCTTAAACTTATTAAACGAAGATCCAATAGGGAGCCTATAGCTCATATTGTAGAAAAAAAATCCTTTTGGAAAAATGATTTTAAGGTATCAAAAGCAACTTTAATTCCTAGACCAGAAACAGAATTAATCATTGAAAATGTTCTTAAGTATTTTCCCAATAAGAGTAGTAACCTAAATATTATTGATCTAGGAACGGGAACTGGCTGCATAATAATTTCATTGATGCAAGAATATGTTAATGCAACTGGAATTGGAATTGATATTAGTCAATCAGCAATTGATATTGCAAACATAAATAAGCAAATACTACGCAACCCGGAAAAATTAGATTTTTTTAAAGCCGATTTTAAAGATTATGATTTAGATAAATTTGACATTATAGTAACTAATCCTCCATATGTTTCTCATGAGGATAAAGAAAAGAATCTACAGCATGATATTTTGCATTACGAACCACATATCGCTTTATTTGCAGATAATAATGGACTAAATTGTTATGAAAAAATATTTAATAACATTACCTTGTGCAAAAAAAATAATTGTTACATGTTTATAGAGGTAGGAATTGGCCAGTCTCAAGAAGTATCTAACTTATTGAAATATAATGAATTTAATATTGTTTCTATTGAAAATGATTTAGCAAATATTCCACGTTGTATTGTTGCTAAAAAATAAAAAAATAGCACTTGCTTAATTTATAAGTAATCATTAGTTTACAAATAATAGTTGCTAGTAAATTTATTTTTATATAAATAGTTTAAGCGATTTTTTTCCGAAATAAAAAATTAATAGATGAAATATTCAAATACAAGAAGTAGCAGTAATAACAGACCATTTAAAAGAAATAATAATTACCGAAGGCCGGGTGATCAACCTAACTCGGGCCCTAAGGTTTCTGGAAATTTAACAACAGTATTAGAAAAATATAGAAACCTTGCTAAAGATGCAACTTCAGCTGGTGATTGGGTGGCTGCTGAAAACTATCTTCAACATGCAGAGCATTATATAAGGGTGCTTAATGAGCGTAATTCAAGAAATACTGCGGAAAATACAAAACCAGTTAATGAAAATAATATCTCAAAAACTGAAGATAATTCTAAGAAGGAACCTTCAGTATCTGATGTAAATAGCCAGCCTATTGATATTGCAAAAGCTCTTAAGTCTATTCCAATAGAAGAAGATAAGAATGAAGATGAAAAACCTAAAGTAAAAATGGTAACTATTAAGAAAAAAATTGTTAAAAAAGCAACTGCTATAAAAGAATAAATTAATAAAGATTCATTTCTTCATTCAGCTTCCTTACATGAGAAACAAAATCATCAAGTATTTTACCTTTTAACTTTCTGCCCGATGGAAGCTTCATCGCCATAGGATTAATTTTTTTATTATTAAAGATGACTTCATAATGTAAATGTGGGCCCGTTGACATACCTGTAGACCCCACAAAACCAATCGTTTGTCCTTGAGTAACTTTAGTTCCCTTTTTAAGACCAGATGCAAATTTACTCATATGTCCATAAGCTGTCTTGTAGCCGTTTATATGTTTGATTTTTATAAAGTTGCCAGCACCACCATTCATTCCTATTCTTTCAATAAAACCAGTTCCTGCCGCCATAATCGGAGTACCTGATGGGGCCGCAAAATCAACTCCCTGATGCAGTCGATCATATCCAAGAATTGGATGCTTTCTTAATCCAAATCCTGATGATAAACTTGCACCATTAATGGGCGTTTTCATTAATGCTTTAACAGCACTTTTTCCAGCCTCATCAAAATATTCAGCCTTGTTGTTGTCTGGCGTTAGATATCTATAGAGATTATATGTATTTTTTTTTAAAGTTAGAGATGCAAAACTTATATTACCAGATTTTATTATATTAAGTTTACTGTCCATGAAAGCTTCATAATAAATAGTCATCTTATTTCCATTTCTAATCTCTCTTTGGAAATCAACATCAAAACCATAAAGGTTTACAAACTGCATTATTATATTTGGAGGAACATCAGCTGCAACAGCAGATTGATATAGACTTGATTTTATAGTGATTTCTTTTTTAATAGTTTCAACATGCATTAATAGAGAAGATGACTCTAATTGATAGACATCTGCAAGCTTGATTAGATTAGTTTGGTTATTTTCTTTATCAATAATACTAATTTTTTTAATATTAATTTTATCACTATCTCTTGAATAAGTTACACCTATTTCTGTTCCTATGTTTAGACGTTTTAAATCAATTTCACTATTCAGCAATTTAGAAATTTCATATTGCTCCGATTCTGAAATATTATATTTTTTAATAATTTTACCAAATGTTTGACCACTCTTAATTAATATTAAGTCTTCATAAATATATTCTATTAATAATTCATCATTAATTAATTTTTCAGTGACACTATCGACCAAATCACTTGCCACAGCAGGCGCTGCATGTAAGCTTTTGTTTGAAAAGTTTTTTATCAAATAATATGTAATAAAAATAAATATGATTAATATTGGAGCTATAAAGTGATTTATTTTTGGCATAATTAGATTTTTTTTTACTGTTATATACACATATTTGATTAAATTTATTAAGAATAATAATTTTGAAGACAATTTAGTTAGGATTTATTATCATAAGATATTGATATATATAGATTATTTTATAAATAATGGGTTCTCATTCTTTTTTACCTTAATAGATCATGCTCCTTGACTTCTTAAGACTATACTTATAAAACCTGTTTCACCCTCTTCTGGATAAATAATCTGGAATTGCGGTTAAAAGAGCTAAATTTGGCTCTAACTAATGACAACAAATGAGGTTTTTAGCTGTTTGTTATAAAACAGTTAGAAGACTTGTCTGTCGTCATGCTCTTGGAAAAGTATATTTGGAAGAGAAACGTGGGCGGTAATACTGTAGTACAATATAATCGTACACGTTTATTGGATTTACATATTTATATGTAAAACCGCCAATAAGTTTGTGTA
>CAJJBG010000008.1 GCA_905182345.1 Pelagibacteraceae bacterium AG-422-B15 | reverse complement strand
CCTTTAATTTTTTCAGCTCATGGAGTATCTAAAAAAATTACTAATCAGGCTAAAGAGAAAAAAAGTGATATTATCGATGCAACTTGTCCACTCGTTACCAAGGTGCATATTCAAGCTCTAAAATTTTATAATCGTGGATATGATTTAATATTAATAGGTCATAAAAATCACCCAGAAGTAGAGGGAACAATGGGTCAAGTCCCAGAAGAAAAAATTACCCTAGTTGAAAATATTAAGGACGTTGAAAATCTCAAATTAAAAAATGATAAGATTGCTTATATTACTCAAACCACACTATCAGTTGAAGATACTAGTATGGTTATAAAAGAATTGAAGAAGAAATTTCCTCACATTGAAAGTTCTCCAAAAGAAGACATTTGCTATGCAACTACCAATAGACAGAATGCTGTTAAAGAATTTGCAAGTGCATGTGATGCGTTCATTGTAGTAGGATCAAATAATTCATCAAACTCAAACAGACTAGTAGAAGTTGCAAAAAACTCAGGTTGTTTAAAGTCTAATTTAATTGAAGATGCAACGAGTCTTAATGTAGATGAATATAAAAACTATAAATCTATAGGCATTTCATCTGGCGCGTCAGTTCCAGATATTTTAGTCATGTCAGTTATAGAAAAATTAAAAGATAGCTATGAGCTAGACGTTGAAGAAATGACATTAGGTAAGGAGAATGTTACATTTCGCATACCATCGAGTCTTAGATAATTATGCATACAATAAATGAATTATTTTGGGACTTTCCTAACCCACATATTTTAAAGTTTCAGGTTATCGAAGATAATATTGATATTCTTGGGCATGTTAATAATAAAGTGTATCTAGATTGGTCCGAAGCCGTAAGCTGGGATCACTCTAATTTACTTGGCGTTTCACATGAAGATTTTAAAAAAGTTAAAAGTGCCTGTGTAGTTGTTCGAAATAAGATTGAATATTTAGCCTCCCTTTTTTTAGATGATGAAATAGCAATTTCAACTTGGATTACTCAATGTGATCATAAAATAAAACTAAGTAGACTTTTTCAGGTAATACGCATAGCTGATAATAAAACTGTTTTTCGATCAAATGTTGATTATGTCTGTGTAAGTCTAGAAAACTATAAGCCCAAAAGAATGCCTGATCTATTTAAAAAATCATACAAAGTGACGACCAAATAATGGATCATCAAGTCAGAAATGTTGAAATTACAGATATAGAAGATCTAATTAAAATTAATGAGTTATCAGTGCCAGCAGTTAACTCGATTTCCAAGGCTCAATTTGAATGGTTTCATCAGAACTCAATATATTTTAAATTAATAGAATCAATCAATAATGAGGTGCAGGGCTTTTTATTAGCTCTAAATTCTCTACTTGACTATGAAAGTTTGAATTATAAATGGTTTCAAGAGAGATACAGTGCATTTGCTTATATTGATCGTATAGCAATACTAGAAGAATATAAAAGAAGTGGTTTGGGAAAAAAATTATATTTAGATCTAGAAAAGTCAATCAAATCTAATTATCACATGATTACATGTGAATATAATTTAAAACCTATGAATCATGAATCTGAAAAATTTCATTTATCAATTGGCTATCAAAGAGTTGGTAAGTTGAATACCCAAGAAGGCGCCAAAGAAGTATCTCTAATGGTTAAAAATATATGAGCAATAATAATGTAGATACAGTCGTTATAGGAGCTGGAGTTGTTGGTCTAGCCATAGCTAGAGAGTTAGCTCAGCGCAAAAAAGATGTAATTGTTATTGAAAAAGAAATGACTTTTGGTTCAATCACAAGCACAAGAAATAGTGGAGTTATTCATGCTGGTATTTATTATGACGCTGGATCAATGAAAGCTAAGTTATGTGCTAAAGGCAATAGAGCTTTATATGATTATTGTAATAAAAAAAATGTACCTCACATAAATGTTGGTAAATTTGTTGTAGCCACTTCAGAAGATGAGGCTAAAAAATTAGATTCAATTTATACTAAGGCTGAAGAAAATGAGGTAGTTGGCATATCAAGAGTTACCAAAGACTACGTTAACAAAAAAGAGCCATTAGTAGTGTGCTATGAAGCATTAGAAGTTAAATCTACAGGAATAGTTGATCAGCAATCATTAATGCGATCTTACATTGGTGACTTTGAGGATAATGGGGGCATGATTGCCTATAATACAGAAATTAAAAATATTAACATTGAAGGTCAAAAATTCAAAATTATTTCATCAGATGGAACAATAATTATAGCTAATTCATTAATTAATGCAGCTGGTCTTGAGGCCCATAATATTGCCGGATTAATTGATGGGCTCAATAAAAATCTCATACCTAAAATTTATTATGCTAAAGGTAATTACTTTGAAACTAATAAGAAGCTTGGTATTCAACATTTAATATATCCATTACCTACAGAAGCTAGTTTGGGGCTGCATCTTGGATTAGATCTATCAATGCAGATGAGATTTGGACCAGATGTAGAGTGGGTAGATAAAATAGATTATACAGTTGACCCGTCCAGGGTAAATTTATTTCATAATGATATTATCAAATACCTTCCAGCAATAAAAAAAGAAGATCTTCGTCCTGGATATTCTGGAATAAGACCAAAATTAAAGAATAAAGGCGAAGGTAAGAGTGACTTTATGATTCAATCCTACAAGGACCATGGAGTTAAAAATTTAGTTAATTTATTTGGAATGGAGTCTCCTGGTTTAACCTCATCACTTGTTATTGCTGAATATATTGCCGAATTATTTGAGTAATTACTTTATTCAAAATGGTTATCAATAAACAACTTCATTTTATTCATAGCAGTTTTTTCAATTTGCCTTACACGTTCTTTAGAAATATTTAGTTTTTTACCTAAATATTCTAATGTCCTTGTCTCTTCGGATAAATGTCGTTCATTTATAATCAAAATTTCTCTTTCATCCAATGATTGAACTGCATTATTAACCATTTCTTTTTTGTGATTAATTTCATTTTTAGCAAAAACAATATGATCTGGTCTAGCATGCTCATCTTCTAATAATGATAAAAATTCATCTTCACCATCTTCGCTGATTTTTCTATTTAGAGAACTATCATTTTGTGTAATTCTGTTATCCATATTAATAACAGCGGTAGTTGATATATTCATATCACTAGCTAAATTTTGAGCTGTATTAAAATCTATATTCCCACTTTCAGTAGAATTAATTTTTTGCTTTAATCTTCGCAGGCTAAAAAATAAGCTTTTTTGCTTCGATGTGGTTGCAATTCTAACAATAGACCAGTGTTTTAATAAAAAATCTTGAATTGATGCCCTTATCCACCAACCAGCATAAGTAGAAAATCTAACCTCACGACTTGGTTCAAATTTTTGTGCCGCCTTCATTAGACCAATGTTTCCTTCTTGAATCAAATCACTCAGTGCAAGTCCATAATTTCTATATTTAACAGCAAAAGATATTACCAATCTCATGTGTGCTTGTATTAATTCATGCAAAGCTTTTTCATCTTGCTGTTCTTTCCATTTAACAGCCAAATCATGCTCATGTTGTTGTTCAAGCAAAGGGAGTGCCATTGCTTTTTTTACAAAATTTCTGCTATCATTACTATCTACAAAATTGTTCATGAAGCTAAAGTATTCTATGTGAAATTTTATTTAAACTAAAAACAGTAATTATTGATTCTAATTCATGCCAATATGACATTTCTAGTGTAGAATATATTTGCAATTAATAATCAATTTCAATAATTATGATAGAAAAAACAACAAATATAGGTATTTATTGGATTAGATCAGATTTAAGATTGCATGATAATATTGCTCTGTGGGAGGCAGCAAAGTCTAACAAAGAAATTATTATAATTTACATAAAGAATCTAACAACTGGACCTTCTAAAATTATTGGTGCAGCCAATTTATGGATTGATAAAAGTTTATTAGAACTTTCATATCAGTATGAAAAATTATTTAAGCTTAATTTAAATATATATGATGAAGATTATATATCTATTTTTAAAGCTCTGCACAAAGAAACGAATTTTACTGATTTATATATTAATAATACATATGACCCAGAAGTAGATAAAATTGACAAATCTATAAAAAAAGAATTTAGCAACTTGTTTAATGTAAATTCATATAACTCCTCACTACTATTTAAACCAAATGAAATTTTAAATAATTCAGGAAGTTTTTTTAAAGTCTATACACCGTTTTGGAAAAATGCTCTGAATAAACTTAATCTCAGAGAGCCTTTGCCAATTCCAAAAATAAATTTTATTTATAAAAAAGATATTTCATCTGTTAAAAAAAGTGAAATTAATAACCAAAGTAAAATGTGGGAAAAGAAAACATTATCACACTTTAAGCCAGGCGAAATTAGCGCTAGGAAAATGCTTGGGCAAATAGTAATTAAAATTATTGACTATTCAAAAGATAGAGATTTTCCAATTAAAAATAATACAAGCCAGCTATCACCGTATTTAGCAAGAGGTGAATTATCAGTTAATGAAATATTTTATGCTATAAAGAAAGATAAGAAGAAAGTTAATATTAATGATTATGCTAAATTTATAGCCCAATTAGGCTGGCGGGAGTTCTCTTATAATATTTTGTACAATTTTCCAAAGTTGCCACATAAAAACTTTAATAGTAAATTTGATAACTTCCCTTGGGATAAAAATGATATTAAGTTAAGTTTTTGGAAAAAGGGTCTAACAGGTTATCCTATTGTAGATGCTGGAATGCGAGAATTATGGGCTACAGGCTATATGCATAACAGACTGAGGATGATTGTTGCTTCTTTTCTAATTAAAAACTTAAACATATCATGGGTGGAGGGTGCAAAGTGGTTTTGGGAGAATCTTTTTGATGCTGATATTGCCAATAATTCAGCTGGATGGCAATGGGTTGCAGGTTGTGGAACAGATGCAGCTCCTTATTTCAGAATCTTTAATCCAACCCTTCAAAGCATTAGATTTGATAAAGATGGAGAGTATATAAGAAAGTGGATTCCTGAATTGAAAGACTTACCTAATAAATTTATTCATTCACCCTGGGAATTAACCGAAATGGAGCTAATCAGTTTTAATATTAAGTTGGGAAAAGATTATCCTTGTCCTATAGTTGATCATAAAACTACAAGGGATGAGGCATTAAGAAACTATAAAGAAATGAATGTATCAAAATGATTGAAAAGCCAATTGACTACTCAGACTTTGAAAAGGTTAAAATGGTAACTGGGACAATTATAGAGGCAAAAATTAACCCAAAAGCTCGTAAGCCAGCATATGTAATTAAAATTGATTTTGGCACAGAAATTGGGATTAAAACAAGTTCTGCACAAATAACAAATTATAGCATTGAAGAATTAATTAATAGGCAGATTGTAGCCGTGATAAATTTTGAAAAAAAGAATATTGCAGGAGTTGAGTCTGAAGTTTTAATTTTAGGGGCAGTAAATAAAGACAATAGTATTTTACTTCTCAGCGCTGATAAAAATTTTCTTAATGGATTACCAATAGTTTAAAATTTGGTGCGCTCGAGATGATTTGAACATCCGACCCCAGGATTAGGAATCCTGTGCTCTATCCAACTGAGCTACGAGCGCAAATTTAATTTTTTTATTTTTATTTTTATTTAAAATTTTATTTCTAATTTTTAATTTTTATCATAAAAAAATAAAAATATTTTTAAGCTAAAAAAACTAATAAAAATAAGTAGTTAACATAATTATTTAAACTAACTATATATTTAATACTTTTTTGAAGATTTTGTAAAAAATATTGAAGTCATTGATAAATTGACACTTTTTATTAAATGTTTAATCATTGTAATTAATGCGAATCACTTTGTGATTCATTTTTTTAACCTCTAACGAAACCCGAAATGGGAGGAGATTAGTATGGAAGACCTAAAAATAATCTTTGCAGCAGCAAAGAAAAAAGCTAAGAAAAAAGCAGCGCCTAAAAAGAAAAAAGCCGCTCCTAAAAAGAAAAAAGCCGCTAAGAAAAAAGCCGCTCCTAAAAAGAAAAAAGCCGCTCCAAAAAGAAAAGCAGCTAAGAAAAAAGCCGCTCCAAAAAGAAAAGCAGCTAAGAAAAAAGCCGCTCCTAAGAAAAAAGCCGCTCCTAAGAAAAAAGCTGCTCCTAAAAAGAAAAAAGCAGCTAAAAGAAAAAGATAGTAAGTAGTTACTTATAATCTTTAAGATAATGCGCGCTTAGTTAAGCAATTAGGGGCGCATTATCTATTTTATCTCTACCAAGAAGTTTATCAATTTTCTTTTTACCCGCTTCATCAGTAATTTTTAGACTAACTATTACTTCTCTTAATAATCTGCCATAAGCTAATTCAAATAACTGACGCTCACTATACGATTGTTCTGCTTGACTATCAGCTCTATTTAAATCTCGAACTACTTCTGCCATTTGTTCTATTTCACCCGAATTAATTTTTTGATCATATTCTTGAGCCCTTCGGCTCCACATAGTGCGTTTAACTCTAGCCTTTTCGGTTAGAATTTTAAAAACTGTTTGTATTTTTCCAGGTTTAGATACCTTTCTTAAGTTGTTGAGCTTTGTTTTGTCTACAGGAACCCTTACTAACATGTCCATATTTGGAAATGCTATCACGTACATTTCTAATTTTTGCCCAACTACTTCTCTTTTTTCAATATCAGTAACTTGACCAACTCCATGCGTTGGGTAAACAACAAAATCTTTCGTGGCAAAAACTTTCTTAACTTTTTTTTCCTTAATACCTTTAATTTCTAGCACTTTCTTTGTTTTTTTTGACTGCCAATGACTAGGATTTAAATGTGTTCTCTTATGCTGAACACCAGGTAAAGAAATAATACGCTTCTTCTTAATTATTTTAGCATCTACTTCTTTTGCACTTTTCTTAGTGGTTTTAACTTTTTTAGGAGCCGCTTTCTTTTTTACAACTTTTTTAGGAGCCGCTTTCTTTTTTACAACTTTTTTAGGAGCCGCTTTCTTTTTTACAACTTTTTTAGGAGCCGCTTTCTTTTTTACAACTTTTTTAGGAGCCGCTTTCTTTTTTACAACTATTTTTT